>JANYJN010000806.1 GCA_025358475.1 Candidatus Solibacter sp. | reverse complement strand
CCTACGATCAAGCGTTCCAAGGCTTCGTGCAGGAACGCCGGGTGTTGAAACTCGAACGCGACGGGCTGGCCAAGATTGTGCGCCATCCGAAAGGGCGTATCGCGCGGGCCGTGATGTACAAACGACCCGGCGATCCCGAGCCTACAACCGTTCGGGATTACATGGGCAAGGGCTATTCGTTCAAGCACCACCTCGATGACGGACATCGCCCTTGGGCGTTGAAGCCGTTGTCCGGTCACGTCAACCACAGCGACCAGAGCATGGAGTATCACTTGGCGCCGGAGTGCGTGCGACCGATCTTCTTGCGCGTGCTGCTCGATTGCCTTGCGCCAGCGATCTAACAACCTCAAGCCAACATTAACGAGAGCACCATACTCCGTCGTGCGAGCCAAGGACTGGAGCGCGACTTCCTCAAGGGGAGTCGATAGCCACTGTTAAGAGCGCAGAACGCCGTCGCGGTGAGTCGATTGTGGCGTCGTTCTGTATTTCACTTTAGCGAGCCATTTCGGGCCATACGTGCCCGCCGAGCGATTCCAACTCAGGAGTCGCGAGAAGTGCCGACATGCAAGCGGTGTAATGGAGTTGGCCCCGCTGAATTGTGGGGCAGGTATGAACTCAACGGGCAACTCAGGAAGGTGTGCCCGGAATGCGCAGCAAAGGGTAAAGCAGAGCGCGGCATCCGCAAGTGCGCCCGTTGCGCCGCAACCTCTGCGGATCGTTCCGATTGGGGCAGGTATGGCTGCAACGGAAGGCCAAAGGTGTTGTGCCCGGACTGCGACAGTAAGTGCATCCGCGAGCGCGACCAGCAGCGGCAGCGCAACGAGGCTGCTGCGGCAGCGGGATATGAACGTGGCTGGGTAAGCACCCCCGAGTACCATCGCATGCAGCGTGAGCGTGTTGCATCGACGGACGGGCGCGTGTACGTGCCCCAAGTAGAGCGGGAACGTATCGGGCGCATGGTCGCTGCGGACAAGCATGCAGACCGCATCCGGTCGCAGTGGATGCGCGAGTGGTTGCGGCCTTTCCGGAAGTCGGGTCGGGAGTTGTACCAGACCGATCTGGCGTTTCGCGAAGCAGAGAAGGCTCGTTGGCGAGAGACGTACGCAGGTCGGCGTCAAGACGAGATCGCGCGTGTTACTGCCTACAAGCGGGCGCACGCCGAGCGCAACCTGGAGTGGACCGCCGTCCGTAAGGAGCGTGAGGCGATGCTGGCAGACGGCACGATAACGCCGGAGGCGATTGCGCTGTTGAAACGGGAGGCAACCCAGTGCGGGTATTGCGGGTGCGTGCTGGCAGACAAGCAGACGGACCACATGATCCCGCTCGTGTTAGGCGGCGAGCACTCGCTTCGCAACATCGTAATCGTCTGCCCGCCATGCAATGGTAAGAAGGCGCGGTTGACCTATGAGGAGTGGATCGAGCGCGCTGATGCGCAGCATCGTGAGCGCGTGTGCGCACTCTATTGCGAGCGGTACGGCAAAGCGCTGGCGGCGTAAGCAATCTTGTTGCCAGTCTGAAACTTTTGGGCCCCCATTCGCGAGGAACTCCGGCGCGTTACGCGATCTCACAACTGCGATAGCGTCACGCGAGAAATAAGGTGGTCGGCGGTCAGGGCAGCTAGTCGCGCCCAGGCGCGCCACGTTGCGCCCCGGCTTGGCTGGTGGCCCAACGCCTCGTCGCCAGCAAAGCGGCGCGGTGGGGGCTAACCATGGGCGATTGGTGCGAGATCCTTCGAGTAGTCACCGGCGGGTTGCTTGCGCCGATTCTTCCGGCTCGGTTTCAACGTTGATGATGCGGAACTCGATGTCATTCTTCGAGTGTTTGGACAGGTAGAACTTCCTCCAACCCTGAACGATCTTTTGAAGCATCCGCAGCGCCGTCTGTTCTTGAAAGCCGCTGCCAAACGTCGCATCGATCTCGACGGAAATGTGGTTGAGTCTTGCCATCGTGATTTCGATTGTGCGCTCGATCAGGCGAGAGTTCAATCATTTTCGCCAGCGGAAGCGAGCATCCGAACGCCGCGTAGCTCAACTGGCAGAGCACTCGATCTGTAATCGAGCGGTTGTCGGTTCG
>JANYJN010000720.1 GCA_025358475.1 Candidatus Solibacter sp. | reverse complement strand
TAGGCCTTGTGGCCGCCGATTGAAATTGGCGCCATGTCCGCGATCGGTTGGGTGTCAAATCCGCCCTTCGCCGGGCCCGGGAACTGCGGTCCGGGGGGCGCCTGGTAAAGGTGGTTGCCGTTGCCGGACTGGTCGTAGAGGAGGTTGATGACGCAGATCGTGTTGGCGCAGAACACGTCCTGCGGGGCCACGTTGGCGTATCCGCCCGGATCCGGGAGCGACGCATCGACGGGCGGGCCGACACCGATGTCCAAGGTCTTGGCGCCGGACTGGCGCTTGACCTGGTAGAGCGGGCCGTTGTAGGAGGCGTATAGCGCGCGCGAGGTGCTGTGGGCAGCGACGCAGGGAGTGCCCGCCGCGCCATAGATGTCACACGGACCCTGTGGCCGGGGTGGAACCGCACCGGCTAGCGTGAGCGCCAGTGCGGGCATCAGAACAAGAGTGATTCTCGGCTTCATGTTGGTCCTAATTCCATCTCACTGACGGCCGCTAGCGGAGCGGCTGCGGCTTTCCCGGCGTGCGGCCGGAATCGTTGAACGCATCCACCGCGAAGAAGTACTTTGTCTCCGAGTTCAGGTCGTGAAGAACGATTTCCTTCCTGCCGCGAATCTCGAGGTTCTGATACAACCTGCTCTCCGCGATCCCATACCGCACCACGTAGCCTTCGGCGTCCGGGAGGATTTCCCAGCGGACCACCGCGTTGCGCGCATCGCTCGCGTCCCGGTGCGACTCAAATCGCGGCGCCTTCGCGGGAGGCTTGCCTTGACCGCTGCCGAAGACGCGCAGGTCGCGAATGCTGAACGGACCTCCGCCGGGCATATGAACGTTGGTGATCCTCACATGCTGCGCCACGACGGGCGCGGCAAGCTGTATGTAATCGGGAGGCGCGTTCGTGCGATTGCCGGATTTGTCGGCCAGGGTTTCCCAGGTTCGGCCGTCGAGCGACCATTCCAGACGGTATTGATGATACAGATCGGCTGCCCGGTTCAGGGCCGTAGCTTCGTGTTCGGCGAAGTTCACCTGGACCGCGTCGATCCGGCAGCGCTTTCCAAGATTCACGCTCAACCACTCTCCGGGCCTATCCGACCGTGCGCTCCAGAAGGTTCGGATGTCTTCATCGAAAGCGCTGTCGGCCGGGAAGCCCTCGAGGCTCGAGGAGGCTTGCGGGCGCTTCCTGTAGGACAACAGCATCCAACCCAGTTGAGCGTCCGCGCCACTGTTGTTTCGCTCCGGCGGCGCGATCTGAGGACAGTCTCCGAACAGCGTATTCACGTGCAACTGCCCGTCCGCGTCGAACTCGGCCGGAAACAGGCCGAGGCGCCTTTCGAAATCGTGCTTCACCGAGATCCTCATGGTGGCAATGTGCCAGTAACGTCCCTGCTTGTCCGCAAAGGTAGCGCTATGGCCAGCGCCGGCGATGAATCCGGTGGGCTTATGAGAGAACGGGCTGTACGGCCCGTAGGTGAACGGTCCGCGCGGACTCGGGGCGGTGTACACACCGTCGGCGTAGCCGCGGAATTCGGTCCCGGGGGCAGCGTACTGCAGATAGTACGTGCCGGCGTGCCTGGTCATCCAACTGCCTTCGAACCACGGACCTTCCTGAAAACCGGGCCCGGTCGGCGCCCCCAGATTCTCCTCGCCGCGCCGCTCCCACCCGTGCCGGGCGTAATCCGCGCGGAAACAAACCCACGGCTGGCCGACGGGACGGAACTGGTTCTTGGGATCCAGTTCCATGCCGGAAATCGTGCCGCTGAAGGACAGGCCATAGTAGAGATAAACCTTGCCGTCATCGTCGGCGAACAGGTCCGGGTCGCCCACGTCGAAGGGCTTGCCGAGGGATTCCCACTTGCCGGCCTTTGGGTCCGTCGTGCGGTACAGGCCGATGTTGCAGGCGGTATAGTACAGCGCGCCGTCCAGCGCCATCACGGCTGGAGCAAGGCTTTTATCGGCAGGCCTTCCGGCTTCACGAATTTCCAGTCGACCATGTCGGCGGAATGCCAGTATCCTCCGGATTTCGAGGCAAACAGGTAGTAGTCGTCCTTGAACAGGACGATGACCGGATCTGCGGCCTCCCGCCGGCTCGGCGAATCGAGCATGAAGCGGTAGTCGATGTTGATGGGGTTGGCGAAGGTGCGCGGCCTGTCAGGGGGCGCAGCCATCATCACGGAAGCCGCCGCAATCGTCAGCGCCAGACAGAAAATGCGCCACCGCCGGCAGATAGAGCGGGCGCCTTTGAGGCGGGGATCCGGCGTTTCTGGAGGATAGGAAAATCGCATGGTATGACCTCTTAATATCAGTTCGCTGACGGCGCGTGTTGTAAGCGCTGATAAGAATCTAACTTAAAGTGGGTTGCTTTGCACGGCGTGCGGAGCTAGACTTTGACGCAAGCGCATACAGGCGCCCTCTCTAATGACATGCATACCAACAGGCAGGGGCTTCTTATCTTAACGCTGACGGCGATTCTTTCGAGTGCGGCGGCGGCGCAGCCCGTAGCGGCCGGCATTGACGCCACACGGACGGGGCAGCCCATCACGAAGCTGATATTCGGCGGCTTCATGGAGCCGGCTACGACCGGGGTCTGGGCCGAGATGTTGTCAGACCGAAAATATTATCACGAGATCACCTCCAACCCGCCCGCGGCGTCGATCGGGGGATTTGGCCGAAGGGTGCTGCGCCGGTGGATGCCGGTCGGCGGTGACGCCGTCATTTCGATGGACAGCAAGAATCCCTTTGTGGGTGAGTGGACGCCGCTCATCCGGCTGGACGGCGCAACGCCGCACGGCATCAGCCAGTCGGGGATCGCGCTCGTCGCGGGCAGGGCTTACACAGGACGAATCGTGCTAGCTGGAAGTCCCGGTGCGAAGGTCACGGTCAGCCTGGTGTGGGGGTCGGATCCGGACGCTCGGCAGACCATCCAAACCCCCGCGCTGACGGCCGCCTACGCCAAAATTCCTCTGAAGTTCACCGCCAGGGCCGATTCCGCCGACGGCCGCATCGAGATCACCGGAACCCGCAGCGGCTCGTTTCACATCGGGGCCGCGTCCCTGATGCCGGCGGACAACATCTCCGGTTTCAAGGCGGCGAATGTCCGTTTGCTGAAGGAACAGGGGATCTCGCTCGCCCGCTGGCCCGGCGGCAACTTCGTTTCCGCCTACGACTGGCGCGACGGAATCGGCGAACACGACAAACGGCCGCCCCGGCGCGAACTTGCCTGGAACGGGATCGAGTCGAACGACATGGGAATCGACGACTTCATGACATTCTGCAAGTTGATTGGCGCGGAACCCTACCTGGCTGTGAACACCGGGCTCGGCGACGCGCACTCGGCCGCCGAGGAGGTTGAGTACGTGAACGGTCCCCCCACCAGCCGTCTGGGGCGCCAGCGCGACGCTAACGGACACCCCACGCCTTACGGCGTGAAGATCTGGGGAATCGGCAACGAGATGTACGGTCCTTGGCAGTGGGGCCAGATGTCGATCCGGCAGTATCCAGAGAAGCACAACCTGGTGGTCAAGGCAATGCGGAAGGTCGATCCCTCCATCAAGGTGATCGCCTCCAGCGCCACGCCCGAGGAAGCCAGCTGGTGCTACATCGAGAACCGCCAGTTCAACAGCTTCGAAGGGCGGGAGAAGGTGTTCGATCCCCTGCCGTTCGGCTTCGGCTCCAACCAGGATTGGACGGGCGCGCTGCTGAAGACGTCCGCCGACTATATCGACTATCTCGGCGAGCACTTCTACGGCTATCCCAACCTGGTCATCGATCTGGCGAAGGAGCAGTTCGTGGATTCCGGCGAGCCGCTCGAACTCAAGGTGCGCCGCCTGTCGAACCGCGTGCAATTCAAGTTCGAGGCTTGGGAAGAGTACGTGAAGCGGATGCCGTACCTGAAGGACAAGGACATCAAGTTCGCGTTCGACGAATGGTCTCCCCGGAACCGATCCGTAGGAAGCGGCCCCGCCCCGGCCAGCCACCCGATGTTGAACACACTGACCAACGTCCTGGTCTACCACGAGTTCTTCCGCCACTCCGACAAGGTGGGCCTGGCGGTGGCCACCGGTGGCATGGGGACGCTAGGCACGGACAGCCGCGGCGAGGCGGTCGGGTACCGCACGGACGGGCTGGTGATCAAATTGATGCACGACCGCTTTGCGGGCGCGCTGCCGGTCGCCGTGAACGGCAATTCTCCGCAGCGTCCCACCAAGGGCGTGGTTGGAGTGGATACGTCGGCGCGACCCTCCGGGAGCCCGACCTATCCGCTGGACGTTTTCGCGGCGCTGAGCGCCGACCGCAAGAAGATCGCCGTTTCGGTGGTCAATCCCACCGAAGCCCCGCAGGAATGCGACCTGAACCTGACCGGCGTATCACCCGCGGGCGGCGCCCGGCTATGGCGAATCACCTCTCCGGCGGGCGCTGGAGCGGCGCTTCCGCCCGGCCCTGGCCGCGGCGTCGGCGGTCCTCCAGCGGTCATAATGGAGAATTCGATCCCGCAGGGGGTGCGGAGAGTCACGCTGCCCCCCGCGAGCATCAGCGTCTACGAATTCGAGGTGAAATAAACGGATGAATCCGATCTGCACTACAACGCGCCAGAAGATGACGCGACTCCGATCTTTCATCGGCATATTGGGATGGGCGGCCCTGGCGGGTTCGAGCCTGTGTCGCGCCGCGGACGACAACGCTCTCAAACTCTGGTACCGGCAGTCGGCCGGGGCGTGGACTCAGGCGTTGCCGGTGGGCAACGGACGCCTCGCCGCGATGGTCTTCGGCGACGTCCGCAAGGAACGTGTGCAGCTCAACGAAGACACCATCTGGTCGGGGGAGAAGCGCGACCGGTCGAACCCCGAGGCGCCAAAAGCATTCCCGGAAGTCCGCCGTCTGCTTCTGGATGGGCATCCAGCAGAGGCGCAGGCGCTGGCCGATCGAGCCTTGATCAGCATCCCCCGGGCGCTGCCGGTCTACCAGACTTTGGGCGATCTGTGGCTCGATTTCGGGGCTGCGGCGGAAACTGCGGACTACCACCGCGAGCTTGACCTGGACACCGCCATCGCAACCGTGAGCTACACGGCGGGCGGAGTCCGCTACGTGCGTGAGGTCTTCGCTTCGGTGCCAGGACACGCCATCGTCGTGCGGCTGACCGCCGACAAGCCCGGCAGCATCTCCTTCCGCGCCACGATCACGCGTCCCGCCGATGCGACCAGTGAGGCGGCGCCTGGGCGGCTGATTCTCACCGGACAGGCGCTGCCGAAGAATGCGCGCGGAGAGAACAATGCCGGCGCGCGTTTCCGCGCCGAAGTGAAAGCCACCGTCTCCGGCGGCCGCATGGACAGCGCCGCCGATCATCTCGACATTGCCGGCGCCGACAGCGTGACGCTGACGATCGTCGCCGCCACCGAGATCCGGGAGAAGGACCCCGCCACCGCCTGCGCGCGGGACTTGGCAGCCGCCTCGCGCGCGTATGAAGTTCTGCGGCGCGAGCACGTGGCGGACCACCAGCGGTTCTTCCGGCGCGTGCGGCTGGAACTCCCGGTGGACGCCGGGGCGCGCGCCCTGCCTACCGACGAGCGCCTCAAGAAGGTCCAGAGCGGCGGAACGGACGACGACCTGTTCGCCCTTTATTTCCAGTACGGAAGGTATTTGCTGATTGCCAGCAGCCGGCCCGGCAGCATGGCGGCGAATCTCCAGGGAAAGTGGAGTGAGAGTCTGGCGCCGGCGTGGGGAAGCAAGTACACCATCAACATCAATACCGAGATGAACTATTGGCCGGTCGAGACCACCAACCTCTCGGAACTCCACGAGCCGCTGTTCGACCTGATCGAAAAAGGACGCGAGGACGGCAGGCGGGTGGCGAAGTTCTACTACGGCGCCGGCGGCTTCGTCCTGCACCACAACACCGATCTCTGGGGAGACGCCGTCCCGATCGACGGCGCGCGCTACGGCATCTGGCCGATGGGCGCGGCCTGGCTGTCGCTCCACCTGGCGGAGCATTACGACTTCACTCGCGACCGCAAGTTCCTGGCCGAGCGCGCGTACCCCATCATGAAGGAAGCGGCGCAGTTCTTTCTCGACTATCTGGTCCCGGACGGCAAGGGCCATTTGATGACGGGGCCCTCGCTTTCGCCGGAGAACGAATATAAGCTGCCCTCCGGCGAGAGAGCCGTCCTCACCATGGGGCCCACGATGGACACGGAGATCCTCCAGGCGTTCTTCGGACGGCTGATCGAGGCCAGCGAGACCCTCCGGGTAGACGCAGACTTCCGGGCGAAAGTTGCGGCTGCGCGCGACAAGCTGATGCCTCTGCGCATCGGCAAATACGGCCAGATTCAGGAATGGCTGGAAGACTACGACGAGGTCGAACCCGGTCACCGGCACATGTCGCACCTGTTCGCCCTGTTCCCGGGGGACCAGATCACACCCGAGAAGACGCCGGAGCTGGCCAGGGCGGCGCGAGCGACGCTTGACCGGCGCTTGGCTAACGGCGGCGGCCACACGGGCTGGAGCCGTGCCTGGATCATCAATTTTTGGACCCGGCTGGCCGATTCCGGCAAAGCGTACGAGAACCTGACCGCGCTGCTGGCGGAGTCCACGCTGCCGAACCTGTTCGACAATCACCCGCCGTTTCAGATTGACGGCAACTTCGGCGGCACGGCCGCCATCGCCGAGATGCTCGTGCAAAGCCACGGCGGCGAGATCCGGCTGCTTCCGGCGCTGCCGAAGGCATGGAGCGCCGGCAACGTCACTGGGCTTCGCGCCCGCGGTGGAGGGGAGATCGATCTTTCATGGGCTGGCGGGATGCCGGCAACGGCTACACTGAGGCCGTCCGTCGACGGCGCGCAACAAATCAGGCTGCCCGCGGGCGTCCGAATCCGGTCCATCCGCGATGGCCGCAATGCGACCTCCCTGCCATCGGGGTCCGGCCCGATGCGGCTGAACCTCAAGGCTGGGCATGTCTACATCATCGAATTCGAAAAATCCGCGGCATAGCATAAGGAAATGGAAATGAAACTTGTCGGCGCGTTGTCGATCACTCTGGGCCTGGCGCTGCTGGCGCCGGCGCAGGTAAAGACGGAAGTCCCTCCGGTCGAGCCCAACGCCAAGCCTGTAAGAGTGGAACGGGTCAAGATCCACGGGGCGTCACTCGAAGGCAACTTGGGGGGCGAAGTCGTGGATCGCGACGCCCTCGTCTTTTTGCCGCCCAGTTACGCGACCGCCAAGGGGCGGCGCTATCCAGTGGTTTACGCGCTGCACGGTTATTCCATCGGCGCGGAGCAGTGGTCGAAGGAAATCCATGTGCCGCAGACGATCGAGGGCGCCTTCGCCAAAGGCGCGGTCGAAGTGATCGTGGTGCTGCCCGATTCGAAGACCGTGTACAACGGCTCAATGTACTCCAGTTCCGTGACTACCGGGGACTTCGAGAATTACGTCGCGCGGGACGTCGTCGCCTACATGGATGCGCATTACCGGACGATCCCCAAACGGACGAGCCGCGGGCTGGTCGGCCACTCGATGGGGGGCTACGGCGCGAGCCGGATCGGGATGAGGCATTCCGACGTGTTCGGCAGCCTGTACATCATGAGCCCGTGCTGCATGTCCGCCCGCGGCGCCGGCGGCGGGCGCGGAGGCCCCGGCGGCGGCGGCGGCGCCAACATGGAAGCGGCCCTGGCGGAGGCCAAGACGCCGGCCGAGGCGGCGAAGCTACCTGGCCTGTCCACGCAGCTTGCGGTGGCCGCCGCCTGGTCCCCGAACCCCAAGAAGCCGCCCCTCTATTTCGATATGCCGTTCGGCGATGCCCAGCAGGAAGTCCTCAACAAGTGGGCAGCGAACGCGCCTCTAGTGTTCGTTCACCAGTACATCGGCAATTTGAAACAGTACAAGGCGATCGCCATGGATGTCGGCGACCAGGATGGTTTGCGGGCCGATACTGGCAAACTGCACGATGTCCTCGACAGCTACGGCATTGCCAGTACTTTCGAGATCTATTCCGGCACGCACACCAGCGCCGTTGCGGTCCGTTTCCAGAACTACGTATTGCCATTCTTCGCCAAGAGCCTGTGTTCCACCAAGGGGTGCAAGTAGCCGCCATGAGAAACACGCGCCTGTTCCTGATCGCCCTTCTGACCGCTGTCCAGGTCCGGGCGCGTCCGCATGCACTTCCTACCCAAGGCGTTTCCGGACATCGTGAGCCTGGAGTGTACGCTCCGCGCCGCCAACTACATCCTGGGGGCGCACCCGGCATCAAGCACGTCGTATCTGTCGTCGGTCGGGACGTCCTCCAAGCTGAATGCCTACGGAAACAATCGCGCCGACAACACGTTCATTCCCGGCGGCGCGATTCCGGGGTACGTCATCATCAAGCCGGACTTCCCTGAGTGCAACGACGATTTCGGCTTCCTCTGGTTTGAACACGAATACGTCATCGGCGAGGCGGCCAGTTAGGTTCTGGCAGCGAACGCCGCCGACGCCATCGCGAGGTAGGCGGCGTCCCGGGAATGCGCCGAAAAAGAGAACGATTGGACGAACCATGTAGGTCTGCTACTGATTGCGGCGCCGGAATGTCCCATGTCCCACCGCTCCTATTCTGCGTACACGCACCGCACCGCCGCGTACCCAAAGGGCGGGCGGCGCAATACCCCAAAAACGTGGTATAGGTGATGCACGGTGAGAAATTTTTTTCCGAGGACCGGCTGGGCAGTTCTCGTCTTGCTGCCCTGGTGGGCCCTGATGGCGCAGCAGGCTCAGGATGTCCAACTTAGGGTCGCCGCTCTCGAGCAGCAAGCACAGAAATATCTACAGGATCAGAAGCCACAGCTCGCCATTCCGGTATTGCGCGAGATCGCCTCGCTGGATCTGAAGAACCTCAATGCGCAGGCAAACCTCGGTGTGCTTCTATTCTTTCAAGGCAGCTACCCCGAAGCTATCCCACACATGCGGGCCGCATTGCAGATGCAGCCGGATCTCTGGCGGATCGAGGCGCTGATGGGAATCGCGGAGCATCGGGCCGGGGATCCGAAGGCGGCGCAGAACCATCTGGAGCGCGCATTTTCCAAGCTGGACGATAAGAAGATCCAGATTCAGGCCGGTTTAGAACTCGTCGAACTCTACTCCGCTTCAGCGCAACTCGACAAAGCGCTGTCCGTGGCCGCAAAGCTGGAAGAACTGGCCCCGCAAAACCCACAAATCCTGCTAGTCGCTTATCAAATGTCGCGGCAGATGATGGACCAGAGCCTGCTGACCATGATGATGGCCGCGCCGGATTCCGCGGAGATGCACATGCTCATGGCCGGCGAACTCGGGCGCCAGGGCGATCACACCAACGCGATCGCCCAATTTCGCGAGGCGCTCCGGTTGAATCCAACGATGCCCGGCGCGCATTTTGAGTTGGCGGAGCAATTGAGAACGTCTTCCGATCCCGCGTTGAACGCCCAGGCTGAAGACGAATACAAAGCCGCGATCCGGGTCAATCCGTACGATGAACTGTCCTGGCGCCAACTCGGCGGAATCCTGGCGGCGAAGGGCGATTACAAGACCGCGGAGGAGGATTACAGAAAGGCTCTAGCGCTGCAGCCCAAAGATTCGGATGCAAGGACCGGCTTGGCGATCGTGCTGATTTCCCTGAATCAGACAAACGAAGCTATCTCCCTTCTGGAAGACGCTGTCAAGGACGATCCGACCAATCTCGTGGCGCACTACCGTTTGAGCATGCTGTATCGACGGGCAGGCCGGACGGCAGAGGCTCAACGTGAGATGGACACGTTTCAGCACTACCAAGGTGTGAAAGACAAACTGGGCCAGATCTTCAAGCAGCTTGCGGCGCCGCCCAACGTGAGGTGAGATGCCGGTGACGAGCCAGTGGGTCAGGGATAGACTTGTTTCAATGAGGGGCACGATCCGTCCGGGTTTCGCGGTTATGGTGGGGATGGCGATCCTCGGAGTCTGCCTTCAGGCCCAGCGGGGCAGGCCGGCCACTCCCCAGAATCGAACGGCCGGACAGAACAGCATCCAGGCTCAGGGGCTGGTTCCCCAACTGGTAGATATTACTGCTTCCACGAAGATCCATTTCAAGCACCTCGCCTCGCCGGACAAGAAGTACATCGTGGAATCGATGAGCGGCGGTGTGGCGTTGATCGATTACGATCGCGATGGCTGGCCAGACATCTACTTCACGAATGCGCCGGATGTCGACATGCAACTGGCCGGCAAGAAGGCTCGCAGCGCGCTCTTCCATAACAATCAAGACGGTACTTTTACCGATGTTACCGACAAGGCAGGCGTGGCCTATCCCTGTTGGGCGAATGGCGCCGCGGTTGGCGATTACAACAATGATGGCTGGCCGGATTTGGCGGTGACGTGTTTTGGAGGCGTGGTTCTGTACCGCAACAATGGCGACGGGACGTTCACCAACGTCACCAGGGAAGCGGGACTGGCCGGCGATACCATGTGGGCCATGGGCGCCGCCTTTGGAGATTACGACAGCGACGGCTTCCAGGACCTGTTCGTCTCCCACTACGCGGCCTTCGATCTCAACGACCTACCCGCCTTCGGCTCGATGGTGAACTGCACGTATCACACGATCAAGGTTCAATGCGGCCCCGCCGGACTGAAAGGATCGCCGGACAACCTGTATCATAACAACGGCAATGGAACCTTTACCGATGTTTCCAAACAAGCCGGCGTCGACGATCCACAGAATCTGCTTGGCCTGACCGCCGTCTGGTCGGACTTCGATAACGACGGAAGACTCGAACTTTTCGTGGCCAACGACGGCGCGCAGAATTATCTCTATCGGTACGATGGCAAGGGCCGATTTACCGAAATGGGCTTCCAGGCCGGCGTGGCTCTGGATGAGAACGGCAAGGCATTGGCGAATATGGGCCTGGCGCTCGGCGATTACCTGCACACCGGGCGCTCTTCCATCGCCATCACTCACTTCAGCGAGCAGTACCTGGAACTCTTTCGTAACGACGGCAAGTTGAATTTTACCGACGTCTCGAACATTTCAAACATCGCGCGGGCGACCACTCACGTCGTCGGTTGGGGAGATGCCTTCTACGATTTCGACAATGACGGGTGGCTCGACCTCATCGCCGTGAACGGTCATGTATACCCGCAGGTCGATCAGGCGAACCTCGGAATTCACTTCCGCGAGCCGGGCCA
>JANYJN010000705.1 GCA_025358475.1 Candidatus Solibacter sp. | reverse complement strand
CCCGACGCGCTCGATTCCAACGTCCGCGCCCATGCCAGCGTGAATAACACCGAAGGCATCGGCGTCTCCGAAGCCCCCCGCGGCACCCTGATGCACCACTACAAGGTCGATCGCGACGGCCTCATCACCTGGGCCAACCTGATCATCGCCACCGGCCACAATAATGCCGCCATGAATCGCGGCGTGCTGCAGGTGGCGCGCCATTTCGTGCATGGCAATAAACTCACCGAGGGCATGTTGAATCGCGTGGAGGCCGTCATCCGGGCCTTCGACCCGTGCCTCAGTTGCTCCACCCACGCCGATGGGCGGCTTGCCCTGGAAGTGGAACTGCGGTCGCACCAGGGCGAACTGTTGGATGTATGCCACACACGCTGATCACGTTGGTGATCGGCTACGGCAACACACTCCGCGGGGATGACGGGGCGGGCTTTCTCGCCGCCGAACTGCTGCGCGACAGGTTGCACGATCCCGAAATCGAAATTCTGGGCCAGCACCAGCTCACGCCGGAATTGATGGAGCCCATCTCCCGCGCCGCCCACGTCATCTTCATCGATGCCGCGGTTTCCGGGCGCGCCGGCAAGGTCCACCGGATTCCACTGCGTCCCGCTCCGGCGTGCGCCGGCTTCACTCACCATGCAACTCCGGAATCCCTGCTGGCCGGGGCGCAGTCGCTCTACGGGCACACCCCCGAAGCCACGCTCTACACCATCGCCGGCCAGTCTTTCGAAACCGGCCAGGAACTCAGCCCCTCCGTCCGCCGGGCCGTGAACGAATTGGTCGCTACGTTGGAAGCACAATTCGCCAAGCCGCAGGCGCCACGGTCGCTCCTTGAAAAGCTGTAAAGAAATCTAGCTCGCAGGCGGACCCAAAGAGTACCCCGCCGGCGCCGCCTCCGGCAGCCGTCGGCACGCAAAGGTGGGGCAGGCGCTTCCGCCCAATGTCGCTTCATCAAGCCCGAGAGATGGAATGGTGGGGCGGACCCCTGGGCGGACCCCCGGGCCCGCGGCCGACGCCCTCGTCGGCCTGTTCGCACTCTGCATGATGCTGACCCCAGTCTGCCGGCAGCGGGACGAGGGCGTCCCGCGCGGACCAGGGGGTCCGCCCCACCAATGCAGCGGCATGCCCATCCCCTGGGTATAAGTAAGTGGCATTGGGCGCTTCCGCCCGCCAATTCCGCTTGCCAATTCCGCTTGCGAGGAATTTCTTCTATCGTTCTGACGGTCGCCGCACACGCCTCCCTGCCGGCTACTCCACTTTGGTCAGGCGGGCTTTGTACAGCGTGAAGACGCGCTTGAAATCCAGGCCGAGCATCACCGTCACCGGAGTAGCGGCGGGCGCTACCTTGCGGTCCAGGGGCACGGTCGATCCGTAGAACTGACCCCACGATGTCTGCACGTCGAGGTAGCGGGATTCGAACCTGGTCACAAAGTCGGGATCCAGCAGGTAAGCCGCGGCCAGGGAATCCCACATGTATCCAATGGCATTGGGCTTCTTCAGGAACGCCGGATAGCGGTTGCCGAGATCTTCGCGGTAGAGATTCGTCACCGGCGTGTGGGCGCTGACGATCTGGTCGAACTCGGGTTTGCGGATGCGCGCCAGGTTGCAGATGTCCAGGCCAAACATCACTTTTATCGGAATGCGCGAGCGCAGCACGATGCGCGCGGCTTCGGGGTCGAACCAGAAGTTGAACTCCGCGGCGTTAGAGGCGTTGCCCGCGACGCGGATGTTGCCGCCCAGGAAAACGATGCGTTTGATCTTGCTTTCGAGATCCGGTTTCAGGCACAGCGCCAGCGCGATATTGGTCATCGGTCCCAACGCCAGGAGGGTCACTTCGCCGGGGTGGCGCTCGATTTCGGAGATCAGCAGGTTGACCGCGTCGCGGCGCGGTTTCCGCCCCGCCAGTTTACCGCCGGGAGCGGGTATCACCGGCCCCAGGGGATCCTGTGCGAAGGCGCCGATGTAGCTCAACGTCCCCCACCGGCGGTCCGATTCCCTGGCCATCGCCGCCGTGTGGATCAGCGGACCGCTGGCGCCCATGGCGACCGTAATCTGCCCACGCTTGACAAGGTCCAGGATGTGGAACATGTACTCGGCGCCCTGCGGCGCCCAGACATTTCCCGGCACGATGGTGATGGCCTGCACGGAAACCTGCGCCGGGGTGCGCAGCAGCATGACCAGCGCCGCGCCATCGTCGCCGAAGAGGCCCGAATCGGTATCGAAGAGAACGAGATTCTTAGCGGCGCCCCAAAGCCCCGAAAGCGCCAGGAGTCCCGCCATTAATCTCCACATGAATCCTCACTATAGCGCGCCCGCGCCCGCGCCATGATCGCACATAACCCCACTCCGCCACGCTCCCGCGCGCCATGCCCTGCGCCAGAACCGCCCCCCGCCCCGCACGAAACGCGCCGCGACCGCGCCCCCCTCCGCCACGCTCCCGCGCGCCATGCCCTG
>JANYJN010000682.1 GCA_025358475.1 Candidatus Solibacter sp. | reverse complement strand
GCTGGAAGTAGCTGGGCGGCCGGAGGACATGAACATCGCAGGCTTTCATCTTCACTGCTTGCAAGGCAACCCGAAACGTTGGTCGGTGCGAGTAACAGGGAATTACCGCGTCACTTTCGGCTGGTCAGGCGAAAACGCCGTGGATATCGATTTTGAAGACTACCATTAAGAGGAGGAAGTCGTGGAGAGAAAGAACGGCCTACCGCCCGTCCACCCGGGCGAGATCATCAAGGACGACATTCTGCCCTCCGTCGGCCTGTCCGTGACGGCGGCGGCGAAATCTTTGGGCGTGTCTCGCCAGATGCTTCACGATATTCTGGCGGAGCGCAAGCCCCTCTCCGTCGTTATGTGCCTGAAGATGTCCCGCCTGTTTGGCGGCTCGCCGGAAGTTTGGATGAGGTTACAGGCAGCCTACGACCTGAAGCAGGCAGAGCAAAACAAGAAAGTCATGGAGCGCGTGGCGCGGATCGTGCCATTGAATCCGGTCGCGGAACCACGGGCCTGGAGATAGGCCCACCCTGCACGGTGCTTGAACCCTTCCCCGCCGCGTGTGACAATACGGGCGTTCCCCCGTATGCCAGATCTCAAAACACTCATTCGCGAGGTGCCCGGCTTTCCCAAGCCCGGCATCCTCTTTTACGACATCACGACGTTGCTCAAGGACAAGACCGGCTTCCGCGGCGTAATCGACGGACTCAAGGACCACTACCGCGATACGCAGGTGGACGTGGTGCTGGGCATTGAGGCGCGCGGATTCATCTTCGCCCCGGCCCTGGCGTATGCCCTGGGCGCGGGCTTCGTGCCGGTGCGCAAGCCGAAGAAATTGCCGGCGGAGGTCGTGAGGGTAACCTACGACCTGGAGTACGGCACGGACACGCTGGAGATGCATAAGGACGCCGTGCGCCCCGGCAGCCGCGTGCTGATTGTGGACGACCTCCTGGCTACCGGCGGCACGGCGGCGGCGGCGGCACGCATGGTCGAGGAGGCCGGGGGCGTGGTGGTGGGACTGGGCTTCGTGGTGGAGTTAACCTTCCTCGGCGGGCGCCAGCGCTTGGCGGGGCACGACGTCTTCTCCCTGCTTGCATACGACAAATGAGTGCCACGCGCCAAGCCCGTGTGCGCGCGCTGGCCAAAATCAATCTTGATCTGCGAGTGCTCGGCACGCGGCCCGATGGTTTCCACGAGCTGCGCACGGTATTCCAGACCGTCTCGCTCGCCGACACGCTGGAGATCGCCTACACGCCGGCGCGGAAGACCGCCATCTCGCTGGTGGACAATCTCGCGATCGCCGATAACCTGGTGGTGCGAGCGGCACGCCTGGTGATGGCAGCGATGCGCGCCACGGGCCGGATCGAGATGCGGCTGACCAAACGGATCCCCATCGGCGCGGGCTTGGGCGGAGGGTCGAGCGATGCGGCGGCGGTGCTATTGGCGCTGCCGGCGATGGTGGGACGGGCTATCGATCTGCCGAAGTTGAGTGCCATCGGCGAGCAATTGGGCAGCGATGTTCCGTTCTTTTTGCTGGGCGGAACGGCGGTGGGAATCGGGCGCGGGTCGGAGCTGTTTCCGTTGCCGGATTCTCCGCCTCGACGGGGCATTCTGGTGGCTCCGGGCATCCATGTGAACACCGCCCAGGCCTACCGCGACCTGAGCCCCCGTTTGACAACGGATTTGCAACAAAATAAAATAGTTAGTTTCCAGTCGGTTACGTGGGACACGGGTAGTCTGGCTTCCGCCCGCAACGATTTTGAAAGCGTGGTTTTCGAGCAGCACCGGAAGTTGGCTACACTCAAGAAGCGATTGGTGCGTGCGGGCGCGACCGTGGCTCTGATGACGGGAAGCGGCAGCGCCCTGTTCGGGTTGTTCCCGGATGATAACGGGATTTCCCGCGCCATTGAGTTGTTGGGAGAAGTAGAGACGTTTCCAATTTCGCTGGTCGGCCGCGCGCGGTATCGCGCGCTGTGGCGGCGAGCACTGAAAGAGCACACGACTCCAGGATTATGGCCGCTCCAAAGCCGGTACTCAGGATGAAACACGACCACGACCGCCTCAAAGTGTTCGCGGGCAACGCGAATCCAGCGTTGGCGAAGGAGATTTGCCTTGCCCTGGAACTCGAGCAGAGCCAGGCCATGGTGAAGCAGTTTTCCGACGGGGAAATCTACATTCAACTCCGCGAGAACGTGCGCGGAGAGGACGTCTTTGTGATCCAACCCACTTGTACCCCAGTGGATCGCAACATGATGGAACTGCTGCTGATGATCGACGCGCTCAAACGCAGTTCGGCACAGCGCATCACCGCAGTGTTACCCTATTATGGGTACGCCAGGCAGGACCGCAAGGACAAACCCCGGGTACCGATTTCGGCGAAGCTGATCGCAGCGCTGCTGGAAACGGCGGGGGCGGACCGGGTTCTGACCCTCGATTTGCACGCCGCGCAGATTCAGGGGTTCTTCGATATCCCGGTGGATCATTTGTTTGCCATGCCGGTGATGATCGACTACTTCCGGTCGCAGGGCACCCCGGCTTTGACGGTGGTATCCCCGGATGCGGGCGGCGTGGAGCGGGCGCGGGCGTTCGCCAAGAGATTGGGCGCTCCGCTGGCGATTATCGATAAACGGCGCGAGGAAGCCAACGTCGCCGAAGTCATGAACGTCGTGGGCGATGTGAGCGGGCGGAACTGTCTGCTGGTGGACGACCTGATCGATACGGCGGGTACGCTGGTGAAGGGTGCGGAGGCTTTGCTCGAAAAAGGGGCGGCCAGTGTTTCGGCCTGCGCCACGCACGCGGTGCTTTCGGGACCAGCGGTGAGCATGATTGAAGAATCCGAGCTGAAAGAAGTGGTGGTTACGAATTCGATCCCGCTTTCGGAAGCGGCGCGGAAATCGAGCCGGGTCAAGTCGTTGTCGATCGCGAAGTTGATGGCGGATGCCATACGGTCGATTCACGAGGAGACCTCGGTGAGTACGTTGTTTGTGTAGAGATTGACGGGAATCTTCGAACCCACGTTAGCTAGTAGGGCAGGCCTCCGGTCTGTCCTATCTGGCGAATCGGACTTCGAAGGCCCGATACAGGAGAATCGGACTTGAGAAAAGATATTACGGTGGCCGCCGAAGTGCGTACTTCGCGCGGCAAGAATGAAGCACGCCGGACACGGGCCGCGGGGAGTATCCCGGCGGTGGTCTACGGCGCTTACCAGGACCCGGTCAGCATAGCCATCAACCCGAAGGAACTCAGCAAGATCATCC
>JANYJN010000659.1 GCA_025358475.1 Candidatus Solibacter sp. | reverse complement strand
GACGGATGAACTGCCGCAACACAGCGCGGTCATCCGCAGGCTTATCGCCGATCAGAAAAACATAATCATCCGGACCTGCGTTTGCCGGTTTGGCCTCGCGGAATAGTGGAGTCAGCACACCGAGCCCCAGACTGCGGTGAGGCCGCCAACCAAGTGCGGACGCACTGCGTGGATGGAATGGGACGACTTTCGGAAGTGATCGAACCCGATGGGATGATGACCAGCTACACTCACGACTCCCTGAACAACCTGACCGGGGTCAGCGCGCAATGTCTGACGGGATATAGCTGTTCCCCTACCGGCTCCACCGGTCAGACCCGAACATTCACATACAATGCGCTTTCGCAAATGCTTTCCGCCACGAACCCGGAAAGCGGCAACGTGACCTACACGTATGACAATAATGGGAACGTGAAGTCGCGGACGGACGGGAACCGCTCCAACAGCTACCTGTACGACGCGCTCGACCGGCTAGCCGGCAAGTGCTATGGGACCGGCACGTGTACGGCGCAGACCCCGCCTTCGGTGGTCTATGGGTACGACCAGGGTACCAGAACCGCCCAGAGTTTCACTGGCGCGCTGTCCTCGGTCACCTATCTGGGCAACAGCACCACGTACACCCACGACGGCTTCGGCCGCGTCTCGGGGAGCACGCAGACCACGGCAGGCACGCCTTACACGTTCTCCTACACCTACTCGCCGACTGATCAGCTTGCCAGCATCACTTACCCTTCGGGCCGGTTGGTGGCGTACACGTTGGATGCCGCCGATCAAGTGACCGGAGTCACGGGCACGCCAAAGAACGGAACGCCCATGGCATACGCTTCCGGCATTACGTACACGGCGGCGGGGGACTTGGGTTCGTTGCCGTTCCACAATGGGATCACTGAAACGCACAGCTACAACTCACGCTTACAGCAGACGGGCATCTCGGCGGGCAGTCTGTTGAGCTTGGGGTACAATTTCTGCCCGAGCGGCACGTACCCTTGCGTGTCAGGTAATACGGGAACGCCGCAGTCGCAAACCATCGGGGTACCCGGCTTGAATCTGACCCAGACGTATTCCTACAACATTCAGAACAACCGATTCACTGGGGGCAGCGAAGCCGGCGGCGCCGCGGAGTGGTCGCGAGTCTACGGATACGATGTTAAGGGGAACCGGTACGTGACCAGCAACCAAGGGTTGGCGCCTCTGACAGTCGAAACACCGCAGACCGCCGACTGGTTTGCGGCAGCCAGCAATCGGGTTTCGGGCTGGACGTACGATGGACCGGGCAATGCAGGGCAACTTGGGCAGATGGCCCGGACGTTCACATACGACGCGGAAGACCGGCAGACGATGGCGATGATCAACGGAACGGCGACCAACTACGGCTACGACGGCGACGGCAACCGGGTGATGAAGACGTCGGGAAGTCAGTCGACAGTGTATGTGTACGATGCGTTCGGCAATCTTGCGGCGGAGTACGCGGCGCAGGGTGGATACAATCCGTGTGGCACGCCAACATGTTACTTAACGCAGGATCACCTGGGGAGCACGCGATTGGTGACGGACAGCAACGGGAACGCGGCGCGGCGGTATGACTTTGAGCCGTTCGGCACCGAGATCCCGGCGGGGGTAGGAGGGAGAACGACAGCGATGGGGTACACGGCGACGCCGGATGCCTTCAGCCTGAAGTTCACTGGACAAGAGAGGGACAGCGAGACTGGGTTGGACTATTTCCATGCACGGTACTACAGCGCGGCCCAGGGGCGGTTCCAGGGTGTGGATCCCGACAACGCGGGGGCGGATCCGAGTGATCCGCAGACGTGGAATGGATATGCGTATGCCGGCAACAATCCGCTGATGTTCACGGATCCGGATGGGCAGTTCTACTCTACCGCGGTGGGTGCGTCCGCTGGAGGCCCGGTTGGTGCAATAATCGGGGGCGCCATCGATCTCGGGATGGCACTCTACGCCTTCTTTGGGTCTGGCGGCGGCGGTTGTCACGCTGAGGTGCCCAGGGGAGCTTGGCCCCACGGGCTTGCTTTCTTCGCGCCCCAGGCCCCGGCCCAAGCACCAGGCAGAGCCCCATGTCCTTTGAGCGCGAGGGACAAGAACTTTCTCGATATGTACTACAATCCAGTGAACGAGAACGCAAAAAAGTACAACGTTGATCCCGCCCTGGTCTTGGGACTCGGCATCGAAAGTACATTTGCGGATCCGAACGACAAAAACTCGACCTATAACAGACACAAAACCGGAGACGCCTTTGGCCAGACTGGCGGCAGCACCAAGAAAATGACTACCGCCCACAACCCCACGGAGAACGCGAATCAATGGTTCAATCGTTGGGGATCCCAAGTCAAGGACGTCGGCACCAATGTGGACCTGTTTATCCATGATCTCGAGGACGAAGACGCAACCGGACAGCTGTTGAACCGTAACGGGCGGTATAATTCCGTACCGCCCAATGGCAAGACTTGGCGGAAGATGGCGCGAGATGGAATTCGGCAGATGATGAGAGAAGTGCCAATCTACCTAAAGCGCTGTATCCACTAGGGAAGCTCAATGAGATGGCCTAAGAGAGATGCCATGATACGCCTCGCACGGGCGGCGGTTTATTTCGTGGCGATAGCGATGCATTCCCAAGGGGCTTCCCCGCCAAAGATTTACCGTAACGATGAGTTCGGTGTTCGTCTCCCCGTTCCAAAAGCGGGTTTTCTATGCGCGAGCCCTAGGGACGAGCATGAACATGGTTTTGTCATACTGTTAGGAAGTGGTCGCTCCGAGAATTGCCGTAGCGCCGGATATCATCGAAGCGTCGTGCTCTTCGCCTTTGGTAACGCGCTGGACGATACCAAGCACCTAGCGGGTCTCCTGAATATGGAGTGCGAGATCGCTGAAGGATGCCAGTCGGGTCCCGCTGGACTGGAGATCGCAGGTCTCCCCACTGCCAGTGGGAGGGTGAAGGGCCCTGATGGTTGGATCGAACTAGTCGTAGTGACGCAGGCGGGCAAGCCGAGTGGTTATGAGCCGAACGAGCCCTCAGTAAACTATATCTTTTCCCTCTACACCCGGCCTGAGTATCTGGAAGAGGACCTCAAAGTTTTCCGGACCATTCTGCAGACTGTCAAGCTCCCTTCCGCCCGGGTGAAACGAAGGTGAGCCACCCTACCTAAAGCACTGCATCCACTAGGGAAGCTCTATGAGACGGACGAAGGGAGATGCCATGATAAGCCTCGCACGGGCGGCGGTATATTTGGTGGCGATAGCGATGCACGCCCGAGCGGCTTCCCCGCCAAAGATCTACCGTAACAATGAGTTCGGCATTCGGGTCCCCGTTCCAAAGGAGGGTTTTCTATGCGCGAGCCCCAAGGACGAGCACGATCACGGCTTTGCCATATTGTTAGGAGGTGGCCGCTCTGAGGATTGCGGTAGCGGCGGACATCATCGAAGCGTCGCGCTTTTCGCTTTTTACAACGTACTGGATGATAGCAAGCACCTAGAGGGGCTCCTGGCTATGGGGTGTGAAGTAGCTGAAGGATGCCAATCGGGTCCTGCTGGACTGGAAATCCTAGGCATGGCAACCGCCACCGGGAGCGTGAAACGTCCCGATGGCTGGATCGAACTGCTAGTCGTGACGCAGGCGGGCAAGCCGAGTGGTTATGAGCCGAATGAGCCCTCCGTGAACTATATCTTTTCCCTCTACACCCGGCCTGAGCATCTGGACGAGGACCTCA
>JANYJN010000656.1 GCA_025358475.1 Candidatus Solibacter sp. | reverse complement strand
AGCGCCAGCAAGGGAAAGTAATCGCGGTACATACCGTACGTGAGGTAGAAAACGTTGGGAAAGCCGGTCCCGTTGGTCGCCTCTTCGGGCCACTTGCCGTCCGCCGTTTGCAGCCTCAAAAGGTATTCCACGCCCTGCCGGAATTGCGCCGACTGGCTGTCTCCCGAGGCACGCAGCCCGAGCAGCGCCCAAGCCGTCTGGGACGCCGAACTAGGCGCCGGCGCGAAGCAATCCCCGGTGTAGCTGGCGCAGGATTCGCCCCACCCGCCGTCCGGATTCTGTATCGCCCGCAGCCACATGGCCGCCCGGCCGAGCGCGTCCGCCGCCCGCGGCGCTCCGCTGGCCATGAGACCCCGCATCGCCAGAAACGATCCGTAAATGTAGTTTACGCCCCAGCGGCCGTACCAACTGCCGTCCTTCTCCTGCGCACCCAGAAGATACGCCACCCCGCGGCGCACCGCCTCGTGGCCGGCCATGCCGCGCCGGCACAAGCACTCCACCACGCGCCCGGTGATATCCGGGCAGGTGGGATCGAGCATCGCGTTGTGGTCCGCGAAGGGCACCTGATTGAGCACCGCCCAGTTGTTGTCCACATCGAACGCCGCCCAGCCCCCGTCCTCGGATTGCATGGCGAGCAGCCAGTTCACGGCGCGCCGTTCGCAGGCCGCCTGCGCGTCCGGATTGGATCCCTTGGCGTGCATCAGCGCCAATAGCACCATGGCGGTATCGTCGATATCGGGGTAAAACTCGTTGGCGAACTCGAAGGCCCATCCGGAAGGTTCGGTATCGGGCCGCTTGACGCTCCAATCGCCCTTTCGCCGGACCTCTTTGCCGATCATCCAGTCGGCCGCCCGCGTGAGTCGCGGGTCGTCCTTCAACCCGGCTTCTCCCATGGCGTAGGCGCAGATGGCGGTGTCCCAAATGGGCGACACGCAGGGCTGGAAAATAAAGCGATCCTCGGTTTCGATCAGCAAAGATTCGAAGTGGCGAATGGCTTCCACGCGATCCGGGTGGTCCTGCGCGTAGTCCAGCGCATCGAGCGCCATGATGAAGTACATCATGGCGGGGTAGATGGCGCCCAAGCCTTCGGTGTGGCGGGTGCGGGTCAGGATCCAGCGTTCCGCTTCCCGGATGGCGGCTGCGCGAATCCGCTCGCTGCCGCGCTTCTCCCAGACCTTGAAGACGCGGTCCAGGTGATGGAACAGCACGCTCAGTCCCCAACGCTTGGGCCGCGCCAGGCTCACTCCCGGCAACAGCAGCTCATCCAGGTGGAACCCCGCCGGAGCGCGCCGGTTGCTGCCGCGCGCCTGCACGATGGAGAGCGGCACCAGAATGGACCGCGTCCACGAGGACATCTCGTAGAGCAGGTTGCCCGGCAACATCACGATCTCCGGCGGCACCGAAGGCGCGTACTTGCGCGGATACAGCCCGAACAGGCTGAGGTTGATCTTGACGTAACTGTTGGCCGCCTGCAGGCCGCCGAGCGCCAGTGTGCGCTGGCGGGCGGCGCGCATTACGTCGCTATCCGGCGAAATGCCGGCCAGCTTCAAGGCGCAATAGGCCTTGATGGTGGCGCTGACGTCGGAGGGTCCGCCCGAGTAGATATTGAACCCGCCATCCGGCATCTGGCGCTCCATGATGGAACTGGCCGCCCGGCGGATGCGCTCGCGCGTGGGCGGATTCCAGCCGCTTTCATCCGGCTGATTGAGCCAGAGCTGGAGCAGAATGTAGTCGGATTCCAAGGTGGTATCGGCGGTCAGTTCGCCGCACCAGAAGCCTTCCGGCGTCTGCTGCGCGGAGAGCGCGTCCACCGCATTCCCGATGGCGCGCGCGACTTCTTCGCGTGAGAACTGCGACGGCTGCTCGGCCAGCCGGCGGCGGCTTGGCCTGGTGATTTCGGTCTGTTCGTACGACATCGCTGAAATCATATGGTAACAACGTACACTGAGAAGATGGACTGGCAACTGGACGCTGCCGAGTTGCGCGTGCTCGGCGCGCTCATGGAAAAGGAGAAGACCACTCCGGAATATTACCCCATGTCGCTGAATGCGCTGATCAACGCGTGCAATCAGAAATCCAATCGCGACCCCGTGGCGGCCTACGACGAAGAGACCGTGGAAACCGCTTTGCAAGGTTTGCGCGACAAGGGGCTGAGCTCGCGGATTTCGGGCAGCAGCCGCGTTGCCAAGCACGAGCATCGCTTCACGGAGCGCTGTAACCTGGGTCGCCGCGAGGAGGCTGTGCTCTGCGTGCTCATGCTCCGCGGACCGCAAACCGTCGGCGAATTGCGCGGCCGCACCGACCGGCTCTACACCTTCGACGATCTGGAAGCCGTGGAAAA
>JANYJN010000629.1 GCA_025358475.1 Candidatus Solibacter sp. | reverse complement strand
ATCCTGGTAGATGCCCCCTGCTCTGGCACGGGGACCCTGGGCCGCAATCCGGAAATCAAGTGGCGGCTCAAGCCGTCGGATCTCGATGACCTGCGCGCCCGCCAGTCGGCCCTGCTCGCCCAGGCGCGCGCCGCGCTCGCTCCCGGCGGCGTCCTGGTGTACTCCACCTGCTCGCTCGAACCCGAGGAAAACGAGGGCGTCACGGCGGCGGTACCGGAGGCGCTGATCGCCCAGCGCATGCAGAGGATTCCGGGGCGCGACCCAGGGGACGGCTTCTACGCCTGTGTGATAAAATCGGCATAGCCTGTAAATGATTGAAATTGTTCCCTCGATCCTGTCGGCGGACTTCGCCCGCTTGGCCGATGACATCGCCCGCGTCGAGCGCGGCGGCGCAAAAATGCTCCATTTGGACGTAATGGATGGCCATTTTGTGCCCAATTTGACCATCGGCCCGCCGGTGGTGGAATCCGTGCGCAAAGCCACCAAGCTGCATCTAGACGTGCACCTGATGATCGAGAATCCGGAGCGCTTTGTGACCGCATTCGTCCAGGCCGGAGCCAATTCGGTCTCCGTGCATTACGAGGCGACGCGCCACCTGGACGGCGTGTTAGGCATGATTCGTAAGGCAGGCGCCATGGCGGGTGTGGTGCTCAATCCAGCCACCCCGGTGGCGGTGCTGGAAGAAGTGGTGGAAGTGGCGGATTACGTGCTGTTGATGAGCGTGAATCCGGGATTCGGCGGACAGAAACTGATTCCCTACGTGCTCCAGAAGGTCCGCCGGCTGGCGGCGCTGCGGCGTGAGAAGAGGTTAGCGCTGCCTATTGAGATCGACGGCGGCGTGCACAAAGAGAATCTGGCGGAAGTGGTGCGCGCGGGGTGTGACTGGATCGTCACAGGGTCGGCGATTTTTCACAGTGCGGACCCGGAGGCCACGTTACGGGAGATGCGTGAGATCGCGGTGCAGGCTGCCGGGGTTGTATGCTAAGTGCCGCGTGCAAAGTCTGGTTGGGGTGATTGATTGATTATGGTTCGAAACGCGATTCGTTCTACCGCTGTGGTTTTGGCGGTTGCGGTACTGCTCGGCGGCTGTAGCATTCGCCGCAAGAAGTTCAGCAACCCCATCACCAAGGACACGCAGCAGCCCGATAAGGTGCTGTTTGACAAGGCCATCAACGATATTGAGCACAGCCGTTTCGAAATTGCGCGCCTGCTGCTGCAAAACCTGATCAACACCTACGACAGCAGCGAATTTCTGGCCAAAGCCAAGTTGGCCATCGCCGAGGCCTGGTTCCGCGAAGGCGGCAGTCACGGACTGGCGCAGGCCGAAGCCGAGTACAAGGATTTCATCTTGTTTTACCCCGCCATGGAAGAGGCCGCCGAAGCCCAGGAAAAGGTCTGCGACATACACTACAAGCAGATGGAAAAAGCGGATCGCGACCCAATGCACGCCCTCCGCGCGGAGCAGGAATGCAAGCAACTCATCACGCAATTCCCCAACAGCAAGTTCGCTCCCCTGGCGCAACAGAAGCTGCGCGACATTCAGGAAGTGCTGGCCGATAGCGAGTTCCGCGTAGGCACACTGTATCAGAAAAAGGGCAGCTTCGCGGCCGCCGCCAACCGCTTCCAGGCGATGGTGGATCAGTTCCCAATCTACAGCAAGGCCGACGAGGCCCTCTGGCAGGTCGCCGAGAGCTACCACCGCATGGGCGACCGTTTCGAGAACCAGCAGGTGTTGGCCTATCAGCGCATCGTCAAGGACTACCCGCTCAGCATCCACCTGGAAGATGCGCGCGCGCAACTGGAAGTAATGAAGCGCAGCGTTCCGGAGACCGACGCCGTAGCCATGGCGCGCATGAAGTTTGAGATGGAGAACCGCATTAAGCAGGGGAAGTTGAGCAATTTTTGGGGCATCTTCCGCTCGCGTCCGGACATGAGCCAGGCGGCGAAATCGGGCACTCCGCCGATGGAAGGCTACCGGCCCACTATTCCGGCCAGCGTGCCTCCGGCAGCCGCTAATCCCGGCGGCACTCTGGGCACCAACGAAATCACCGTCAGCGTCCCGGGCGGCGATAATACCGAAATTGATAAGGGCAAGGAAGTGCGCGCCAACCCCTCCGGTGCCCAAGAAGCTCCAGTTCCGCCGGCCGCCGCCACGCCAGACGCCGCCAAGGCGGCCGACCCCAACGATGCCGTCAAACAGGCGACCATGACCCCGGCCCAGCAGAAGAAAGAATATCAGAAGCAGCTCAAGCAGCAGCAGGACGCCGTCAAGAAAGCCCAGTCCGACCGCAAGAAAAAAGAGGCGGAGTTACAGCTAAAAATCAAGGAACAGAAGAAGAAGTCCAAGGCCAGGCAGGAGGAGCAGAAGCAGGAGCAGAAACAGCCGCAGGTTCCCGTCCCCACGGGCGGGCAGGCCCCCACTCCGCCGGTCAAACCATGAGCCGTATTCTGCTGGTGGACGACAGCCCTCACGCCCAGCGTATGGGCGAGCGCATCCTCAGCGAAGAAGGCTACGAAGTCGTGACCGTCAGCAATGCCGACTCCGCGCTGATTCGCCTGGACGATGTCGATCCCGACGTCGTGCTGGCGGACGTCGTCATGCCCGGCCGCACCGGCTACGAGATCTGCCAGTACCTCAAGATGAGCCCGCGCCATCGCCATGTGCGCGTGATCCTCACCGCCGGTGTCATGGAGACGCTGGATGAAGCCGCCGTCGCGCGCGTGGAGGCGGACGCCACCCTGACAAAGCCCTTCGAGGCCAGCGCCCTGAT
>JANYJN010000624.1 GCA_025358475.1 Candidatus Solibacter sp. | reverse complement strand
GGACCCCCTGGTCCGCGGCCGACGCCCCCGTCGGCCTGCGCGCACCTTGGATGATGTTGCGGTCGCGGGTCCAGGGGGTCCGCCCCACAATTTCTGCCGGATGCGCAGTTTTGGAAAAGTAAGTGGCATTGAGACTTCTGGCCTGCGCTACATCGCGCGGTTTCCTGGCGAAAGGCGGTAAACTGACTCTTCATGAAACATATGAAGGTTGGTGTTTCCATTTTGGTGGCGGCGGGATTCGTTGCCAGTGTGGTCCCGGGCAGCCGCGCTCAACAGCGGCCCGCGCCGAATAAGGAGCTTATCGCCGCGCGCCACGCGACCGAGCAGGCGCTGGCGGAGATCGCCATTATCGACCGCAAACTAATGGTGCCGATGCGCGACGGCAAGCGCATGGCGACCGACGTCTACCGTCCCAAGGACGCGTCGAAGAAGTACCCCATCATCTTCGTGCGCACGCCGTACAACTTCAACTTCTGGGACGTGCGCACTGGGGCGCCGCGCGATATGAGCGCGGAACTGGCGGCGGTGAAGCGCGGGTACGCGTTTGTGGAGATGAACGAGCGCGGGCACTTTTTCTCCGGGGGGCAATACGACATTCTGGGAGCGCCGCTGACGGATGGAACGGACGCGATCTCGTGGATGTCGCGGCAGCCGTGGTCGAACGGGAAGGTGGGGACCATCGGGTGCTCTTCCACCGCGGAATGGCAACTGGGCGTGGCGGCGCAGGGAAATCCGGCGTTCGCGGCCATGATCCCGCAGGGATTCGGCGCGGGCGTGGGGCGCGTGGCGCCGTACTACGAGCAAGGCAACTGGTATCGCGGTGGCGCGGTGCAGATGCTCTTCATCGCATGGCTTTACGGGGAGCAGAATCAGGTGCGTCCGAGTTTCGCGGCCAACACGTCGCAGGCCGATTTAATCGAGGCTTCGAAGATGTTCGACCTGGCGCCGCAGATGCCGCCAGTAGACTGGGCGAAGGCGCTAACGCATCTGCCCGAGGCGGACATCATGAAGAGTGTGGGCGGCCCGGGTGGCATCTTCGCCGACCGGGCGGAGGTTTCGACGGGCGGAGCCATGATCAAGCGCGCGCCCAACGACCCCGCGTGGTATCGCGGCGGGCTGTGGCACGACGATATGAAGATCAACGTGCCGGGCTTCTGGTTCATGTCGTGGTACGACGTTTCGGTGGGACCGAATCTGGCGGCGTACAACTTCGTGCGGAAGACGGCACGGCCCGAGATCGCCGGGCAACAGTACGCGGTGATCGCGCCGACGCTGCACTGCGGGTATAAGCGTGCCAGCGAGCACACCAAGGTCGGCGAGCGGGATATGGGGGATGCACGGCTGGATTATGACGCGCTGACTTACGGCTGGTTCGACCATTTCCTGAAGGGCGAGGACAACCACATCTTACAAAAGACGCCCAGGGTTCTGTATTACACAATGGGCATGAATAAGTGGCAAAAGGCGGACACATGGCCACCGGCGGGAGCGCTTTCGATGACGTTATTCCTGGGGAGCGGCGGGAAGGCGAACAGCCTGAAGGGCGACGGAGCGCTGGGGACAGCGGCGCCGGGCACGGACAGTCCCGACGGGTTCGCCTACGACCCGATGAATCCAGTGCCCTCGTTCGGCGGCAACGTGTGCTGCACCGGCAACGCGGTGACAGGCGGCGCGTTCGATCAGCGCAAGATGGAAGAGCGGGCCGACATTCTGGTGTACACTTCCGAGCCGTTGAAGGAAGGGAAGGAGGCGAGCGGGCCGATTGAGGCGACGCTGTATGTGTCTTCGGACGCGAAGGATACGGATATCACGGTGAAGCTGATCGACGTGTATCCGGACGGCACGGCTTACAACCTGGACGAGACCATCCAGCGGCTGCGCTATCGCGAGGGATATGACAAGCCGCCGGTGTGGATGGAGGCGGGCAAGGTCTACAAAGTGACGCTGCAACCTATGAACACGAGTAACTACTTCCCCACCGGTCATAGTATCCGAATTGAAGTATCGAGTAGTAACTTCCCGCGCTTCGATCGCAATATGAATACCGGCGGCAATAACTACGATGAGGCGAAGGGCGTGGTGGCGCACACTGCGGTGCACCATTCCCGGCAGTACCCGTCGCAGGTGACACTTACCGTGGTGAAACGGGCGAACTGACTCCGGCAGACTGTTGGAGCCGCCGGCCGGCCACCCATAACACCGCCGCCAGCACCAGAGCCAACGCCGGAATCGCGTACATGGCGTCGTGCAGGCCAACGGCGCGCGACGCTTCCGCCGTCAAGCCCGATCGGTGCGCCAGAAAATCGCTCAGCCGTCCCGTCAGCAGCGGGCCCCACGACGCCCCGCCCAAATACGTCACCACGAAGTAGACCGCCATGGCGCGGCCCCGCATCCCGGGGCCGACGACGTCCTGAATGGCCGCGTACACCAGCCCGTAGTACATCTGGAGTAAGCCATAGCCGATCATCGCCAGCCAGACCGCGCCCGCCACGCTGCCCGCCGGCATGCGAACGGCGGCGTACAACGGACCTGCCGCCGCCAGCGAGGCGCCCGCCGCGAGGTACAGGCGATTCTTCACCCGATCGCCCACCAGGCCCGCCGCCGCCGCGCCCAGGATCCCCGAGGCCCCCGAACCGATCCCCGTCCAGATTCCCGCCTGCGCCACGCTCAGGCCGTGATAGCGCGTCAGAAACGCCGGCAAGAACGTGGAGAAGCTGTAGAGCGCGAAATTGACCACCGCCCCCGAAGCCGCGATCCACCAGAACACGGCTGGCAGCCCAACCGCGCGTTCGCCCGCGGCCGGCAGGCGCGGACGCTCGGGTTCGCGCAACCACAACACCGCCGGCGCCAGCACGAGGCCTGGGATGGCGGCCAGCACCATCGCCATGCGCCAGCCGTGCGCCTGCGCCACCGAACCGCTGATGGCGGAGCTCAGCATGATGCCGACCGGCACCGCCATCATGAAGCCCGCCATGGCGCGCGCCCGCCGCGAGGCCGGGACCAGATCGCCGATCCAACTGGCCGCCGCCGGCGTACACACGGCTTCGCCAATCCCCACGCCCAAGCGCGTCCCGAGCAGCATGGCGTAGCTCGTGGCCAGCCCCGCGAGGCCGGTCAGCCCGGTCCAGAGCGCGATTCCGACGGCTAGCAATCCGCGCCGGCTGCGCGTATCGGCCAGTTTTCCCAGGGGCAATCCGGCCAGCGCAAACACGACGGTGAATAGCGTGAACAGTCCGCCCAGTTGGGTATCGGAAAGGGAGAACTCGTGGCGCAGGGGTTCGAGGATCGCGGCCAGCGTCTGACGATCGTAGAAGTTGAGGACGTTGACCAGGAAAAGAACGGCCAGTGCAGGTCCAACTGATTTGGATCTCACTGGCCGCTTACACTAACACATCACATCTTGATTTCGCTATCCCTCAGGTCTTTGGGAAGCTTGGGAGGCCTCGGCGGCATGGGTGGCCGGGGTCCACCGCCGCGCGGCGTGTCGGGCAGCACCTCGCTCGGCATGGTGCCTTCCTTGCGGACCGAGATCCAGCCGCGATTGGCCGTGATCTTGATGTTCGGCCCGTCGCCCACCTTGCCCTTCAGGGTCGCGCTGCGCCCTTCCGATTGCTTGGTGATCTGCGGGCCGAAATCGTTCACCGCGTCTCCCCGCTCCGCCGTCGCTTCCAGTTGGAAGGCCGCCTTTTCCGGCAGCAGCAGTTCGATTTTGCCCGAGCCCGAACGCGCTTCGATGGCCGCCAGCGGCAGCTTGCCTGGCGTCATCTCGATATCGCCGCGCTCCGTGTTCAGCTCCACCGACTGGGTGAACTGCTCAAGCTTGATGTCGCGGCCGCGGGTCACCAGGCGGATGGGACCAACAACGTCCCTGGCGCTGAATTCACCCAGATCCATGCTGATCCGTCCGGGCACCGCCTGTGCGCTCAATTCCGTGCCGCGCGTGCCTTCGAACTGGAGCGGCTTGGCCAGGTTCTTGAAGTTTAGCGTGCCGCTGAAACTGCCGTTAATAATTACTTGTCCGGCAATGTTCTCCAACTCCACGTCGGAGCCACGGCCTTGCAGATCGATCCGTCCCTTCACGTCCATCGCGCGAATCAGGTCGCTGCGGCTCACGTCCATGCGCACATTGCCGCCCACCTTGGAAAGCCGCACGTCGCCGCGGCTGGTGTTGATTTCGACGTCGCCCTCGATATCGCCCACCTCGTAATCACCCGCGCCGCCGCGCGATTCCACGGCCAGGCCGCGCGGCACGGTGACCTCTAAATCGTCGGAGATGCGTTGATTGCTGGGCACGCGATCCTGATTGCTGCGCACCACCAGGCGATCGCCCTGGACCACGATCTCTACCGGAGTTTCTGTGTTGGTGCGGTCGGCATCCTCGCGCCGGTAGGCGTTGATCAGCTTGCGCCCGTTCACCGTCACGTCTTTGGAATCGCCGCCGGTCACCTTAATGTTGCCGCGCGGGTTTTCGAAGACGATGCGCTTCATCCCGGCCGCACTACTGGTGGCCGACACCGGGTAGTCGTACTGCTGGCCCCAGAAATCCAGCCCGCCGCGCATGAAGCGCACCCCATGTTCGCGCGCCTGCCAGATACCGCTTCCCGCCACGCAGATCAGGACGACCAGCACAATTTCGCCGCCCGTGAAACTGCCGCGCACGCCTTGGCGATGCCAGATCAGCCCTTCGACCAGCCGCAACAAGCCCCAGGCGATCAGCACGAACGGCCAATACTGCGCCAGAAGGTCGAAGATGGGAGCCTCGGGGTGCAGGTTCCGCCAGAGAAACAAGGCACCGATGGAGAGGAGCAACAGTGGTCCGGAAAATGAGCGTCTCATACTGAGTCTCCTGGCGCGGGAGGTGGATTCTGCCCGGCATCGGCCGGCCGCGGCGCGCTGGCGCCGAATCCGCCCTTGGCGGGCGGCGGTTGCGCATACGTGCTCTGTGCGTAGCTACCCTGTGCCGGATCGGCGTACGCCGGCGGGGGATATGGCTGTACCGGCGGAGGCGGCGGCGCCGGCTCCAAGCCGCGCTTCAACAGGCTCAACAGGCCGAAGACAATCAGCAGCACCGGCCAGGTCTTGTCGAAGCTGTACGGCGTGAAGTTATTCAGCGCGAACAGCACGCCCACGGTGATCAGCGTGATGGGGCCGCGGATGGCGCGCATAATGGATGGCTCACTGCCTCTCATTGCGCGCCTCCCCGGCCGGTGTTTCGCGGCCCGTGAATCGCCCGTAGAGCAGGTACACCCCGGCGGCGATCAACAGCACGGGCCAGAAGCGTACGACGCGATCGAAATCCAACAGATCGAGCGTGTGCAAGAGCAGCAGAATGCCCATAACGATCAACGCCACCGCGGCCACCGGAATCTGGTCGCTGCGGCCGCTTAAGTGGACCAGGCTGGAGTACTCATCCACGGGTTCGCCCATGCGGCGCTTGCGCGCGGTGTGATAGGCCTCGAAAGCCATGTAGGCCATCCAGGCTACCACCGACATGACGAACACCGGCTCCAACCCGTGCGCGGCGCGCGAATCCGCGATGCTCATCAGCACGCCCCAGACAATCGCGTGCACCATGCCCTTGGCGTACTGCCCGTTGTAGATCGCGCCCACGCCCGGGATCATGCCGAGGAACAGCGCGAGGCCAGGCGAAACATCGGCGTACACGTGGCCCGAGGCCGGAGGGGCGGCCACGGGTGGCGGGCCCGCAAACGGCGGGGGAGCGGCGAAAGGCGGCGGTGCGCTGAAGCCCGAAGGCTCCGCGGCGCGCGCGGCCGGGGCCGGCGCATGCTCTTGGCAGTACACGGTGCCGAAGGCGTCGCGACGGCACTGCTCGCACACCGGTTTGCCGCAACTGCGGCAATATGCCGTAGCCGGCACTTCTGGATGATTTTGGCAGTTCATTTTAGTCCCTCAACGTGTTCAATGCGATGCCCCGGGCACCCCAGACGACGGGTTTGAAGTGGGCGCTCCATCGGGGTTCAATGCTTTGACGGGCAGCTTCCGGTCGTCCGTCTTCTGCTCGGAAGACTTGGCCGCCTTCTGGTCATCCGCCTGTTGCTGCCAGTCCCTCAGCAGCGTTTGGATCTGGTAAACCACTTTTAGGTTTTCGTAATACTTCATGCTGCGCGCCCAGGCGCGGTGCGCGCGGTCGTCCAGCGAGGCCCAGACTTCGCTGGGCCGCAAATCCGCGGCCTTCAACTGCTGCATGGGCACGAATTTCGAGAGAATCGAGAAGGAAAGAATCGTCATCGCCATTCCCATCACAAATCGCGGCTGCACGACGGGGGCGATCAGCTTGCTCAGCCAACCCCGGCCTTTCGCCGGCACCTTCCGGGTCCACGGGGCGTCAAAAAGGATGCGTGTGATCAGTTCCGGCGGCGGTTCCACATCGGCGGTCCGCTCCATGAACGCCACCGCGGCGGCGGAGTCCCGCGCCACTTCGGCGCACGCCGGACAGAATTCGAGATGGCGCTCCACGCCGGCCTTGCGGGCCTCCGGGAGCGTGCCGTCCACGTAATCGCAGATAAGTTCTTCGAGTTCTGCGCAATTCATAACACCAGCTTCTGCCTTCGCAACAGACGAGCCAGTTCCGCCCGTCCGCGATTGATCCGGCTCTTCACCGTGCCTTCGGGGATGTCCAGTACTTCCGCAATCTCCCGGTATTCCATTTCCTGCAAATCCCGCAAAATTACCGCTTCCCGCAAATCGGGCGAGAGCTTCTGCAGGGTCGCTTGCAGGATCTCGCTGGCCTCGCGCCCCGCCAATGCCTGGTCCGGACGCGCCGAAGCCGCCCCACCCGCTCCTTCCAGCATCGGAAGTTGTTCCTCAATCGAATCCGTAACGCGCTCCTGACGGTTGCGGCGGTAATGATCGATCAAGAGATTACGCGTCACCCGCGCCAGCCAGGTGTGGAAGCTGCCCTCCGCGCGGCGGAAGCTCTTGATGGTCTTGAAAACCCGCAGGAACACATCCTGCGTCAGATCCTGCGCTTCCTGCGTGCTGTTCGTAAAACGGAAGCAGAGGCCGTACACCTGCCGCGTGTGCTGCCGGACAAGGTCTTCCCAGGCGGCTTCATCGCCGTCCAGACATCGCGAAACGAGGCTATGGTCTAAGCTATCGATCAGATTCAGGCCTCCGGAAACATTTAGCACCGGGCTGGCAGCCCCACCGCTCGAGGTGTTTCCTCCAAATTGCCCCCAAGCTAGTGTCGCAGTTGCCATGGCTCTCGTCTTCTATAACAAGAAACGAGGCTTTCCCATGATAGGTTCAATTTTTCCGGTATGCTAGCCCAGTAGGGTGGGAACATGCCCCGCTCACCATCGGAAAGCGGAGAAAACTCAAATTCAGCGCCCTAATTGGACAACTCGGACGAAGTGGAAGTGGCTTGCCGTCATTCTGCTCATCGTGGCGCTCGCCATCTGGCTGCTTCGTGCCCGTCCGTTCGGAATCCCTGCCTTCGATTGGCGATTGGCCGGCAGCACGTTCGTCCACGTCCACTGGCAGTGGGTAGCCCTCTCGCTGATCCCGATCTTCGGCACCTATTGGGGGCGCGCCCTGCGCTGGGCCGTCTTTCTCAAGCCGCTGAAGCCCCATCCCTCAATGCGCAACCTGCTCTCGGCCACCGTGGTCGGTTTCACCGCGATCACTCTATTTGGCCGCCCCGGCGAGTTCGTGCGCCCCTATCTGATCGCCCGTAAGGAACAGGTTCCGGTGACATCCCAGTTCGCCGCCTGGGTGCTGGAGCGAATCTTTGACCTCCTGATGGCCCTGCTGCTCTTCGCCTTCGCCCTGACCCGGGTGCAGACGTCCGGCTTGCACATCGGGGAGAAGCTGACCTGGGTGCTGGCCGCCGGCGGCAAGGTGGGCGGCGCACTTGGGGTGGCGATTCTGTTGGTACTGCTGTCCCTGCGTCACTTTGCCGAACCCCTGCGGCTCCGCCTGCTCGGCGCCCTGCACCACTTGCCGGAAAAACGGTCGGCGGGGCTGGAGAAAATCATCAACGCCCTCTTCCAGGGGGTGGAGTCCATGCGCAGCGATGCGGCCCTGTTCCTGGTACTGTTCTATTCGGCCCTGGAATGGGCACTGATCTGCCTCTGCTACTGGTGCCTGGCGCAATCCTTCGGCGGGATTGTCAATCTGAGTTTAGTCGATGTATTGATATTAATGGGCTTTGTATCGTTTGGCTCGGTGGTCCAGATTCCCGGTGTAGGGGGTGGAATGCAGGTGGTATCGGTCCTGGTGCTCACCGAACTCTTTGGCGTCCGCTTTGAGCTGGCATCGGCATTCGCCGTGTTTCTCTGGGCTGTTACATTTGTAGCAATTGTACCGCTGGGCCTATTCGTCGCCCTGAAAGAGGGTTTGGACTGGCACAGCTTGAAGCGGATTGGCCGGGAGGTGTCCGAATGAAGTGTCCATTTTGCAATCATTTGCACGATAAGGTAGTCGATTCCCGCGAAAGCAAGGAAGGCGATGCCATTCGCCGCCGCCGCGAGTGCCTGGAATGCACCCGCCGCTACACCACATACGAGCGAATTGATGAAGTCCCGTACATGGTGATTAAAAAGGATGGGAGACGCGAGAAGTTCGACCGTCAGAAGGTGCTCGGCGGACTGTTGAAGGCCTGCGAAAAGCGCCCGGTGGGCATGGCGCGGCTTTCCGAGCTGGTCAACCGGGTGGAATCGAAGGTCAGCGACTCGCCGGACCGGGAGATATCTACTATAAATATAGGAGAATTTTTGATGGAGAACCTCCGCGACCTCGACAAGATCGCCTATGTGCGATTCGCGTCGGTGTACCGCGATTTTCAGGACGAGCAGGCCTTCTTCAACGAATTGAAGCACTTGATGCGGCAGAAAATGCCGTAGCATTCGTGGAGCCAAGTCCACCTTCAAGATTCCTTGTAACCTAAGCGATTTTAAGACATCTTTAAAAATAGAGCTTTAATTTTGCTGACGAATGATGTTACCATCGGATGAAGGCCGAACCCCGAATGCACCCTTGGTTGTCCACACTTCGGGCTGTCACAGCAACAGCAAGCAGAGCAAAAGCAAGCCGATTTTCTTTCAGTTAGTACCCCATTCCCTGACATCCGATCCAGTACGTCGTGTGCATGTGGGGGGAGGTGAGTCTTAAGTGGATCAATTCGAAGATCAATTTTCAGCGGAGAACCCCGAAAGCCTGGGACTTAATTTCGAAGAAGACCCCAAATTTTTCGATCCGGAAGCCGCCCATGAAGCCGACTTCTTGCACCCTGCCCCGGTGGAAGAGTCTATCTATACGGACGATCCCGTCCGTGTGTACCTCCGCGAGATGGGTGCCGTTCCGCTATTGACTCGCGAAGGCGAAGTTGATCTGGCGCGCCGCATGGAACGCGGCAAGTTGCGCATGCAGAAGGCCATCAGTCGCAGCGCCTTGGTACAGCGTGTGGTTGTGGATATAGCCGACCAACTGAAGAAGGTCGCTATAGAGATCGAAAGCGTGGTGGATCTTGGGGACGTGGAGGAAGGCTCCCCGGCGGATATCAAAGTGCGCTCCGACGCCGCCAAGCACTTCGCCGATATCATCCTTCTACACAAGAAGTTACAGCAGTTGGAAGAAAAGGTGGAATCCACCCCCGCGGCCAGCAAGAAGCCGCGAAAACGTCTTTGCGCCAAGTTGAACCGTGCCAAGGTGGAAACCTCCCTGGCCATCCGCCGCGCCCCCTTCCGCCTCATCAAATGGAAGGAATTTGCCCGCGAAATCGAACGCGCGGTAGATGAAATCAGTCATCTTGATGGCGAAATCAAACGCCTCGAAGTGCGCGCCAATCCCACCCAGCAACTTCGTCTCCGGGAGTTGAAGCGCGAAATCAAGAAGCGTGAGGCCGCCGCCGGCGCCAGCTTGCCCGAACTCAAGCACAGCCTGACCGTAATCCGTCATGGCGAAGCCGAAGCCGAACGAGCCAAAAAGGATCTGGTCGAGGCCAACCTCCGCCTGGTCGTCTCCGTTGCCAAGAAATACGTCAACCGCGGACTTCATCTCCTGGACCTTATCCAAGAGGGCAATATCGGCCTCATGCGCGCCGCCGACAAGTTCGAATACCGCCGCGGATACAAGTTTTCGACCTATGCCACCTGGTGGATCCGGCAAGCCATCACCCGCGCCATCGCCGACCAGTCCCGCACTATCCGCATCCCGGTTCACATGAACGAAAGCATGAACAAGTTCCTCCGGGCAACGCGCGAACTTGAGAAGGAACTGGGCCGTACTCCTACAAATGACGAAATTGGCCGCCGGATGGACATCCCGGTGGAGAAAGTCCAGAAGCTCAAGACCATCTCCCGCGATCCGGTTTCGCTCGAGACCCCGGTCGGCCGCGACGGCGAATCCGCCCTCGGCGATCTCATCGAAGATCGCTGGGTAGGCTCCCCTGTCGACGCCGTGATTGAATCCAACGTCCGCGATGAAACCGCCGGCATCCTCAAGACACTCTCTCCCAAGGAGGAGAAGGTGATCCGCATGCGCTTCGGCATCGGCTGTGAGCGCGAGCACACGCTCGAAGAGATCGGCCAGGAATTCGACGTCACGCGCGAAAGAATTCGCCAGATTGAAGCCAAAGCGCTTCGCCAGCTTCGCGCCCCCGAACGGGCTCGCCGCCTGCGCGCGCTCATGGCGGCACGATAAATATCCTTAGGCCGCCGACCAACGCAGATGAACGCGGATGAAACCTAAAGGGGTTTCTTATCAGCGTTAATCGGCGTTAATCGGCGGCCATTCGTTTTTCTCACCTTCCCCGCACCTTCCCCAAAGCGCGTCGCATCACATCGTTATGAATCTTCGAGGAATCGTCCTGGGTAGCGCGTTGCTCTTCGCCGCCAGCGCAGTTTTCTACGCGCAACAGAAAACTCTACCCGCGCCTTTTGCCACGCCCACGGTCAATAACGGACCACATGTAATCAGGCAACCCGAAGGCGCTAAACTCAGTGTCCCGAAAGGCTTCCAGGTTGAGATCTATCAGGAAGGCTTTAAGGTCCCGCGCGCCATGCTGCTCGGCCCGAGCAACGAAATCCTGCTCTCCGATGCCGCCAAAGGAACCGCCGGCACCGTCTATGTCCTTCAAGGGAAAGAGCGCAAGGCGCTTATTCAGGGCCTGGACCGCCCCTACGGCCTTGCACTACAGGACGGTTACCTCTACGTCGGCGAGCCCGAATCTATCAAGCGCTACAAGTACGACGCCAAGGCGATGACCGCCGGTCCGGGCCAGGAGATCATCTCGCTTAAGGGCTTCGGAGGCGGACACTGGACGCGCAGCCTGCTTTTCTCCCGCGATGGCAAGCGCCTCTGTGTGGGCACCGGTTCTGGGTCCAACGTTTCCCCTGGCGAGGATCCCAGGCGCGCCGCCATCAACTGCTATAACCCCGATGGCAGCGGCCACGAGATTCTCGCCGCCGGCACCCGCAACCCTATCGGCTTGCGCTATTACCCCGGCACCGACACCCTCTGGGCTGCCATACAGGAGCGCGACGAACTGGGTGACGATCTGGTACCGGACTACTTCACCCACATTCAGAAGGGCGCCTTTTACGGTTGGCCGTTCGCTTATGCGGGGGCAAATGAGGATCCTCGCAACAAAGGAATGCGTCCGGACCTGGTGGCTAAGACGCTTCAGGGCGACGTTCTGCTGGGCGCCCACGTCGCCGTGCTGGACTTCATCTTCTACACGGGTAGTCAGTTCCCCAAGGAATATCAGGGCGGGGCCTTCCTCGCCTTCCACGGATCCTGGAACCGCGCCCAGCGCGTCGGCCAGTCCATCGCCTTCATCCCTTTCAAGGGTGGCAAGCCTTCCGGTCCCGTGCGCGAAGTCCTCACCGGCTGGATGCTGGGGCCAAGCCAGCGCGAGGTTTGGGGCCGCCCCGTCGCCATTCTGCAACTAGCCGACGGCAGCCTGCTGATCTCTGAGGACGGCAACAACCGCATTTGGCATCTGAGCTACCACGGGTGAAACGCTCGGCCTTCATTCTGCTCGCTTGGGTCACGGCCGCACTAGCCGCCCCCTTCTCGCATAAGCTCCACCTTTCGCTGGAACTTCAGTGCGTCACCTGCCACGCCGCGGCCACTGGCAGCACTAAGGCATCCGACAACCTCATGCCCGTCAAAGCCGTATGCCTGCCATGCCACGAGGAAGTTCAGATCCCTGCGCCGCCAAAAACTCTCGTCGCCTTTTTCAGCCACTCCCAGCACGTCAAAATGGGCAACCTGGCGCCGCTGCTGGCGGCCTCCATCGACAAGGGGAACTACCTCCAGCCGGCGGGCGGCATCCGCCGCTTTTTGAACACGCGGGATGCCTGTCAGGCGTGCCATCGCGGGCTAACGGAGTCCGATCATGTCACCCCAGCCGCCATGCCCCAAATGGCAGATTGTCTGGTATGCCACACCGAAATCGATAATCCCTTTAGCTGCGAGAAGTGCCATCTCAAGGACGCCCCGCTCAAACCCGCCAGCCATGTGTCCGGTTTCCTCAGCGGCCATACTTCGGGGAAATTGAATCTGGACAAGGCCAGTTGTGTGGTTTGTCACGGGCGGAATTTCCGCTGTCTAGGGTGTCACTAATTGTCGCCCCACCGGTGGCGCCACGGTGTCACATGTGCCGTGGAGTGACACACCATCATATGCGTAAATCTAAATCCGTTTGCAAACAAACAGCGTCAACTCTGGTAGGCGGATTGCTATAACTCTGCCGGAGGAATCTGCTGAATGCCAATCGCAAAAATCACGGGACAGGGTTTGGCGGCGATCGCCCTTTCAGTCGCCCTCCTTTGGGCGTGCTTCGTCGGCGAACGCCTAATGGTGCGCCACACCTTGGACCAGCGCGTTCAGCTTATGCGCGAACTCCACCGGATGCAGCGCGATCACCGCGCCCAGCCGGTTTACGTTCCAACCCCTCGCGGTCCGCACCCCACCCGCGTCACCGTGGGCTGACGGGTCCGCCGACTCCCTATCATCCAGCCAGGGGTGAAGCCCCAATCCGAGCCGCGCACGTTAGGGAGCGTTGCCATCCCCGCGCTTATCTACGCTTCCTAATGCTAGTCGCCATGCCGCGCACCCCATCCATCCCCGATTCATTCCGCCTTGCAGGGTTGTACAATTACAGACAATGGCGAAATTTGCTGCCCTGGTCTCACTTGCTCTGTTCGCCGTTGGCTGCGGCAAAACTCCCTCTCAGAAGTTGACTGCGCTTTCCGGGGAGTTTGTTTACAGTTCCCTCGCTTTTTCGCCTTCCGCGGCAACCGCGGCCGGCCTGCACCAGCACCAGAAACAGAACCTGGATGAAATGCTGGACGATTTCAGCGAGCAAAATCTCGCCCGGCAGCGCACTTTCTATGAGGGGTTCCGTGACCGCCTGGCCGATCTCAACACCGCCGGGTTGACCCAAGAAGACCGCGCCGACCTCACCATCCTACAGAACCAGATCGCGCTTAACCTGCTCGACCTGAACGAAATCCACAGCCACCAGCATGCGCCGCAATTGTACGTGGAAACGCTGGGCAACGCTCTCTTCGCCCCTTACTTACTCGAATACGCCCCAAAGCCGGACCGCATCCGGCACATTATTGCGCGCCTGCAAAAAGTGCCGCTCTACATCGATCAGGCCTCCACTAACCTGATGTCCGCACCCGACGTCTGGACCGAGGTGGCCATTGAGGAGAACCAGGGCAACCTCAATCTGGTCGACCAGGAAATCCGCGCGGGCGTCCCCCCCAACCTGGCCGGAGCTTACGAGCGCGCCGCCCGTCCCGCCCTGGACGCAATGGCAAAATTCGACAAGTTCCTCAGGAACAATCTGAGAGTCCGCAATAACTACGATTGGCGCCTCGGTGGCACTCTCTACTCGCGCAAGTTCCGCTACGCGCTACAGAGCGGCAGCGAAGCCGAGAACATCCTCCAACACGCCGAGCGCGACCTGATCACCGTCCGCGCCCGCATGTTGGAACTCGCCCTGCCGCTGCACCGCGATGCCTTCCCGTCCCACCAGGACCACACCGGCCTCAGCGGTGCCGACCGCGAAAACACCGTCATTGGAGAAGTACTGGCCAGAATCGCCGACCGTCACGCCACCCGCGAAAGCTTTATGGACGATGCCCGGAAGGCGCTCGACGAGGCCCGCGCCTTCGTGCTGGAAAAACACCTCCTCACGCTGCCTCCCCGCGCCAATCTGCAAGTGATCCCGACGCCCGAGTTCATGCGCGGCAGCTATCCGGTGGGTGGTTTCAATGCCGCGCCCGCACTGGAACCCCAACTGGGCGCTTTCTACTGGGTCACTCCCATCCCGCCCTCCTGGCCCATGGAACGCGTGGATTCCAAATTGCGCGAATACAATTTCTACAAACTCAAGCTGCTCACCATCCACGAGGCCATGCCCGGGCACTACGTGCAAATGGAGTTCGCCAACGACGTCCAGCCCAAGGCGCGCCGCGTGCTCCGTTCCATCTTCGGCAATGGTCCCTACATTGAAGGCTGGGGCCAGTACTCCACCCAGATGATGCTCGACGAAGGCTTTCTCGCCCACTCGCCGGAACTGGCGCTCACCTTCGCCAAGGAGGAACTGCGCGTCCTGGCCAACACCATCCTCGACGTACGCCTTCAGATTCTCGGCATGACCGACCAGGAGGCGCTGGACCTGATGCAGAAACAGACCTTCCAGGAAGCGGAGGAAGCCACCGCCAAGTTGCAGCGCGCCAAGCTCACCTCCGCCCAGTTGCCCATGTACTATGTCGGCTGGCGCGCCTGGGTCAAGACTCGCGACGAATACAGGCAGGCCAAAGGCAGCGCTTTCAGCCTGGCCGATTTCAACGACCGCGCCCTGAGGGAAGGCGCCGTCCCAATCCCCGTGCTCGGTTCCCTCTTGAAGTAGGGCCCGGCAACCGAACCCCCGGTCAAAACGTCTATAATTACGTAGCAGAGGATGCCGGAGAACCCCACCATCACACCCAACCCCGCGGAAGCGCAGCCGGGTTCATCGGTCCGCACCAGCCTCTGGAGTGCCCTTTCCTGGGTGCGCGACCTCGCCTTTTCGGTGCTGATCGCCGTCATTTTGATCGTCTTCATCTACCAACCCGTGAAGGTGGAAGGCACCAGCATGATGCCCACCCTGACCGATCAGGAGCGCATCTTCATCAATAAATTCACCTACCAATTCGGCCTCGGCAGCATTGACCGCGGCGACATGGTGGTCTTCTGGTTCCCACTGGACCCCTCGAAATCCTACATTAAGCGCGTCATCGGCGTACCCGGCGATACGGTGTACATCGACGCCGGCCAGGTCTTCGTCAATGATCGCGCACTCACCGAAAGCTATGTCCCCGGGGACTATCGCGACCGCGTCTCCTGGGAAGAGCACCGCATCCCGCCCGGCGAGTACTTCGTGCTGGGCGATCATCGCAGTTCCTCCAGCGACAGCCGCACCTGGGGCTTCGTCAAGCGCGACGCCATCTACGGTAAGGCCGTATTCGTCTACTGGCCCCTGAAAAACATGGGCCGCCTGCGGTAGGCAGGCCATCGGAACCACCAACTCGGACGCCTTCCTTACGTTCCCCTGACTTGCCCCCGGATGGCTCCGCGCTGTAGCCTTAACCTATGCATTCGCTTCGGCAATTGTTAATCCTCGGAATCCTTTCGACTCCTGCTATGAATTCCCAAACTCCACCACCACCTGCCGCGCCCCGCGTCGATCATCGCGAAACGCGCCATGAGGCTACCGTAATCGATCCCTACTTCTGGTTGCGCGAGAAGTCAAGTCCCCAGGTCGCGCAGTACCTGGAAGCGGAAAATGCCTACACCGAGGCCATGACCCGCAACCTGAAGCCCTTCAGCGACGCCATTTATAAAGAGATGCTGGGGCATATCAAGCAGACCGATCTCTCCGTCCCCACCCGCCACGGCGGTTATTTCTACTACGCGCGCACCGAAGAAGGCAAGCAATACCCCATACAGTGCCGCCGCAAGGGCAGTATGGAAGCCCCCGAAGAAGTTCTACTCGATCTGAACGCCCTCGGCAAAGACAAGAAATTCGTCGGGCTCGGCCGCTTTGAGGTTTCTGACGACCAGAATCTTCTCGCCTACACTATCGATTACACCGGCTTCCGCCAGTACGCCCTGCAGGTGAAAGACCTGCGCAACGGGCAGACTCTTCCCGACACCACCGCCCGCGTAACCTCCATGGCCTGGGCCGCCGACAACAAGACGCTCTTCCTCACCACCGAGGACGACGTCACCAAACGCAGCGACAAACTATTCCGCCACGTCCTGGGCGCGGCCGCGTTCGATCTGCTGCACCACGAAAAGGACGAACTCTACGATATCGGCGTCGGCAAGACGCGCGACCGCAAGTACCTCGTCCTCGAAATTGAAGCTAAGGACACCAGCGAAGCCCGCTACCTGTCCGCCGCGCGCCCCCAGGACAATTTCGCCGTCTTTTTGCCGCGCGAGAAGAAGCACCGTTATTACCTGGACCACCGCGAAGGCGCGTTCTATATCCGCACCAATCAGGGCGGCATCAATTTCGCCATCATGACCGTGCCGGAAAACGATCCGGCCCGCAAGAACTGGAAGGTTTTCCTCGCCCACCGCGACGATGTCCGCATCGATAACATCGATCTGTTCCATGATTTCGCGGTCTCCGTCGAAAAGTCGCAGGCTCTCGCCCACCTGCGCGTGCACAACTTCAAGACCGGAACCTGGACCTCCATCGCCTTCCCGGAGCCCGTCTACTCCGTTTTTCCCGGCGGCACGCCGGAGTACGAATCCACCACCTACCGCTACAACTACCAGAGCCTGATCACGCCCTCCAGCATCTTCGATTACGATACCCGCACCGCCAAATCCACCCTTCTGAAACAGCAGGAAGTGCTGGGCGGGTACGACCCGAAGCTATACGCCAGCGAGCGCCTGTGGGCCACCGCGCGCGATGGCGTCAAGGTGCCCGTCTCCATCGTCTACAAAAAGGGCATGGTGCGCGACGGCAAGGCGCCGCTCTTCCTGTACGGTTACGGCTCCTACGGATACGGCACACCGCCTGCATTTTCCAGCAACCGGTTGAGCCTGCTGGACCGCGGCATGTCCTACGCCATCGCCCACATCCGCGGCGGCGACGAAATGGGCGAAAAGTGGCGTGAAGACGGCATGCTCATGAAGAAGAAGAACACCTTCTTCGATTTCATCGACTGCGCCGACTTCCTGATCAAGGACAAGTGGACTTCGGCCGACCGCCTGGTGATTGAAGGCGGCAGTGCGGGGGGGCTCCTCATGGGCGCGGTGGTCAATCTGCGCCCCGATCTCTTCCGCGCCGTGCACTCTGCCGTGCCCTTCGTCGACGTCATGAACACCATGATGGACGCCACGCTCCCCTTGACCGTGGGCGAATATCTGGAGTGGGGCAACCCCAACGAGAAAGCGGCGTACGACTACATGAAGACCTACAGCCCCTACGACAATCTGGAGAAGCGGGCATATCCGGCGATGCTGGTCACCACCAGTTTCAACGACAGCCAGGTCATGTACTGGGAGCCGGCCAAGTATGTCGCCCGCCTGCGCACCGTGAAGACGGACAGCAACCCGCTGCTGTTGAAAATCAAGATGGACCCGGCAGGCCACGGCGGCGCCTCCGGCCGTTACGACCGCCTGAAAGATCAGGCTTTCGAATACGCCTGGCTGCTGGCGCAGGTCGGCATTACCAAGTGATCCAGTGCGGGTTCGCTCCAAGCTGACAACCGTTCCCCGACGGCCGCGGCTCCGTTGCGAACCCCACGAAAGTTACCTTGCGATTCGAAAGCGGGACAGCCCCAATAGCCCCAGACTAATCACACCGGCAACGCCTAACAGAAGCGTGGCCGGGGAGGCAGCAGGCACGCCTGCCGGTGCTGGCGCTGGTGCGGGTTGGCCTAAGCTTACCTGAAATGCCAAATCTTGCGCGGGGTCCACCACCCACGACACCGCGTCCGTTGGGACCGTCCACAGCGATGTGTTCGCTCCGTTACTTATGTACACAAAATTGCCGCCCGGGTATGCTGTATTCGGTACGGAACCCCATCGGCATGCTGAGTTCGGAGCATCACCTTGATCCTTCGAAGTGGTAGCGAACAGAACGTAATTCCCGGGACCGAGATTGAGTCCAGCCGTGTTGAACGTAACCAGTCGAAATCCGGGTCCGCTAGCAACGGAAGTGACCGAACTCTCAAACAGACTTGGACCGGTGGCTCTGGCAAGGCTCCCGTCCCAAGCATAAATCTCGCCGCGGAAAGAGACGTTCGCGGTACAGTTCCCTATCTCAAACCCGAAACTCGCAATCGGCCCCGTACCGGCCGCCACGTTAATCGTTTGCCCGTAGGTCGCCGTATTGGGGACGCCGAAATCATGTGCGTACGCTGCGCCATTCCATGAAGGAATGGTGTTGATCAGGCCCTGTGACATCAGCGATCCCGCAATCAACAACAGCATGGCCGTGGAGCGATAGATAATAGGCAGAGAAACCTCCAGAGAAACCGGATTATACCATACCTTTGGGCACTAGGCGGATCTCACGCCTTCCGCTCTACACAAGATTGCCGCGCCTCCAACTCCACCCCGCGCCCCACTAGCCGCTGCAGAATCTCCACCGCCGCCGGCCCGGTCTCATACTTCGGCGGGCCGAGGTGGCCGGCGTGTTCGGCATGGTCGCCAGGTAATCGAGTTGCGCGACGCCCGCCGCTTTGGCCGCCATGAGGGGGGCCGCGTTTCGTCTGCGTCTCCGCGTGGAATAGACGCCTTCCTTGCAACGGGGGTCTGCCTATCGTACCGCCAGATCTTCCAGAAAGATGCGGCGTGCGCCCGTGTACTCTTCGGGCAGCATCGGGCCCAGCCTGCCCGATTGCTCCGCCTCCGCGCGCTCTTCCGCGAAGACGCCGTCCACCGCCTGGAACGCCGCCACGCACGCTTGCACCAAGTCTTCGCTGTAGGCCGGCGCGGCATCCACCAGCATGTTGGCGCGGCCCAGGATGTCTTCCGCGGCGTGTATCCGTTCGGCCGCGCGCCCGATAATCTCTGCGTGCCGCCCAACCTCCAGGTGCGCTCCGAAAGCGCCCACCAGCGCGGACCAGCGGTCCAGCACAATCAACGCGCCATAGCGATGCGTGTCCAACGTCATCTCATAGGCGAACGCCGACCCCTTACGGCTGCCCGCCAGCCGCCCCAGCGACATGGCGGACGCACTGAGTTCGCCGGAGAGAGAATCCACAAACGCGGAGACACAGCCGAAAAACTGCGCCTCGCTGATGTGTGGATAACGCGTGATGCGCACGCTACGCCTTAGGCCATGTGGTCGCCGAGCACGCGCTCGACTTCCTGGGCATCCAGACGCTCGCCGTTATTCAGGCGCCCCAGCAGGGAAGCGATAATCTGCTTGGCTTCATCCTTGCGGAAATTCTTGATGAAGCCGTCGAAAAAATGCTCTCCCGCGAGCGCGTGATTGATTTCGCTCTCTTTGTTGTGGTCCTGGAGTTCGGTAAAGTAGCAGACCCGGTACTGCCCCGTATACTCGGTCTCCCGATAAATTTCGAACATCACCTTATCGGCTTCAAACAGCATATTTGTCGAGGGTAGCACAGGCGGACGCTGCCGCCCGAGCCTTCTTCACTTAACGGCGATTGTGGCGGAGTTCGAGGTCTGCCCGTCGATTGTGACGCTCAACGGATAAACGCCGGGCGCTAGCGTCGAGGGCACCGCGATATTCATTTGCGCCAGGCCGATGAAGCCGGGGGTGAGGCCGGCGAAGGAAACTGCCGCCGCCGCGGAGCCGATCTTCGCCGTGTACGCGGTCGCCGCCCAGCTGAGCGGGTCGCCCGGCGTCGGGGTGCCGTCCTTAACCGCGGGCGCCACCGGGCCGGAACCCGTCAGGTAGGCGACAATCGTGCTACCGGCGGGCGCCGGATTCGAAGCTTCGTTCAGCGTGTAGCTAGGCGTATTCTGCACGATGGCGGCGCCGTTCGGCAGCACGAACAACCCCGGCGCCGCGCTCGCAACCGGCACGGCGGCGATATTGCTGCTGCCCCCGTTGACCATCACGGCGACGTTGACCGTACCCGTCGCCGGCGTGGCCCAAGGTACTTGGAAGTTGATCTGCCCCGGCGAAACGTAGTACAGAGGCGCCGCCACGCCATTCACGGTCACGCTGACTACGTTGACGGCGGTGGGCCATGCGAGACCGTCGTCGGCTACGAACGTCGAGTTGCCGAACCCGGTCCCGTATATGCTGGCCAGCGCGCCGGGCGAAATGCGCGCCGTACCGCTCGCCGCATTGCCCACCCCGCCGATTGCGGGAAAGTTGGGGGTCAGCACCCGAATCGCGTGATTGCCGGTGTCGGCGATGTACACCGTGCCGTTGGGACTTACGGCGACGCCGCGTGGGAAGTTCAGCGCGGCGGAGGTAGCGTCTCCGCCATCCCCGCTGTATCCCGTGAATTTGCTGCCGGCGATGGTGGTGATGATGAAACCGTCCGGCGTAATTTTGCGGATCCGGCTGTTGTTCGTGTCGGCGACGTAGAAGTTCCCGGCTGCGTCCATCGTGACGGAGGTCGGCTTATTCAATTGAGCCCGGTTCGGCTGGCCGCCATCGCCGGAGAAGAACGCGGCCCCGGTGCCGGCGAAATTACTGAAGGCAGACGGAGGGACGAATCTGGCCAAGCGATTGTGGCCGGAATCGGCGATATAAAGCGCGCCGCTGGCATCGAACCATAGCCCGTTGGGAGCGATCAGTTTACCGTCCGTCCCGCTGGCGCCGCCAGAGGCGCCCACGAAGGTGGTGATGATGCCGGTTTTGATATCCACCTGGCGGATCCGGCCGTTCCTGCTGTCCGCGATGTAGTAATTGCCCGTCGAATCGAAAGCTATGGCGGTTGGTCCCCAGAGATTTGCCCCGATGGCCGGCCCCCCATCGCCACTGAAGGGGGTATACGCCCCCTGATCGCCGGCCACGGTGGTGATCGTGCCGCCCGAGATCTTGCGAATCACGTTGTTCGCCGAATCGGCAATGTAAAGGTTGTCGGTGGAATCCAGCGCCAGCCCGCTGGGCGAACCAAAAGTGGCTGCCGTCGCCGCGGCCTTATCCCCGCTATAGCCGATCATGCCGGTGCCGGCGATGGTGGTGATCTTGCCCAGGGAAATCTTGCGGATCCGCTGATTGGCGGTGTCGGCGATATACAGGTTGCCCTTGGAATCCAGCGCCACGGCGTTAGGTGAGCTCAACTGCGCCGCCGCCGCATCGCCGTTATCGCCCACGAACCCTGCCGTGCCGTTGCCGGTCAATGTCTGAATGGTGTACTGCTGGCCGCGGGCCGCCGAAAAGCAAAGCAAGCCCAGGCACACTACTAGTGAACAACCCCGAATCTTCATATCTATATACAGTGTAAACGCGCGCGCCCCCGCGCCGGTTGCCGAAATCAGTGCAGCGTCGCGGCAATGATCCAGCAAATCCCCAACGCCACCGCTCCGGCCAGAATGGCGGCCGCGATATTGCGCTCTTCCCCGATCTGCTTCCAAAGATCCAGCGGCGCCAGTTTGAGCACCAGCGAGAACGCGATGACAAATACGAGGATGCCGAGGCCGCAGAAAATCAGGCCGTTGATTACGGGATAATCGGTCATAAATGCCGTTGAATCCAATCGTTCCACTGCCCGAGACCGGCGCCGGAAGTGCAGGAGACCTCCAGGATCTCGATCTCCGGTTGCACCCGCCGCGCATTTTCGCGGGCCAGTTCCATGGAAAACGGAACGTAGGGCAGCAGATCGATCTTGGTCAGCACCACCAGGTCGGCATGGTGGAAAGTGGCCGGATATTTGAGCGGCTTGTCCTCGCCTTCGGCGACGCTCAGCAGCACGGCGCGCGCCTCCTCGCCGAGATCGTAGCTGGTGGGGCAAACCAGATTGCCGACATTTTCCAGAAAAAGGATCTCCAGTTCATCCACCGGCCAATCCGTCAGGTGGCGCTCCACCATGCTGGCGTCCAGGTGGCAGGCGCCCCCGGTAGTGATCTGCCGCACCGGGAAGCCATACCGGGCCAGTCGGCGCGCGTCGTTGTCCGTCTGTATATCGCCGGTCAGCACGGCCACGCGCCGCGCCGCGTCGAACCCGGCCAGCGTGCGCTCCAGCAGCGATGTCTTACCCGACCCCGGAGAACTGATCAGGTTCACGCAGAAGGTGCCATTGCGCTGAAAGCGCTCGCGCAGCGCGGCGGCGATCCGGTCGTTCTCGCTCAAAACCTTGCGTTCCAGCGGCACCCGCATTACGGCTCCTCCAATTCCAGGTAGGACAACTCCATTTGATCGCCTCCCGCCGCCTCGGTGTCGTCGCCCCCGCAGGCGGTACACTCCGGCCGGGCGTCCGTCACGCGAAACACCGCGCCGCACGCCCGGCACCGGCGAGTCCACGCCGCAGATTCGATTTCGAAGCCGAGCGGCGCCAGATCGGTATCGGCCACCAGCACTTCCAGGCAGAAGCGCAGGCTTTCCACCGCTACACCGGAAAGTTCGCCGATGCGCAACCCCGCCCGCGTCACCCGCGCCCCGCCGTGCAGCGCGGATTCCGCGCGCACCGCGTCCAGAACGCTCTCGGCTATGCTCAACTCGTGCAAACCTTACTGTAAGGGGATTGCGCGCGCCGCGGCAACCCTTGGTAGAATGGAAAAGACCAAGCGGGAGTAACTCAGTGGTAGAGTCTCAGCCTTCCAAGCTGTTGGTCGCCGGTTCGATCCCGGTCTCCCGCTCCATCGTTTTC
>JANYJN010000619.1 GCA_025358475.1 Candidatus Solibacter sp. | reverse complement strand
GCTGGTCAGCATCAAGGTGCCTCCGGCACGCCGCAGCGCCACCGGCGTCAGCTCCAAGGGGCCCATACCCACCGTGAACTCGCGCCGCTCAATTTGATAGCCGGGCAAGGTCAGCGCCAGCGTATGCCTGCCCGGTGCCGCCCGCAGCGAGCACGGCGTGGAACACGCCAGAGACGGATTGCCGTCGAGTGTCGCCGTTGCACCTCCCGGACTGCTCAAAAAGCTCACCTCTGGCGGCCCGCCCGGCCGCACCGGCGCGGCGGTCCGCCCCTCGGTTTTCAGCGCCGGCGCTGGCGGCTCCGCGGCTGCGGACTTGACCGCCTCTTTGGGGCCCGCCTTCGCTGCATCCCCCGGCGCGGGCTTCGCCGCCTTTAAATCTGCACTGGCCGGCGGACCCGCCTGCCCCACCCCTGCTTCGCCGGCAGCTTGCCCCATCGGGCTTGGCTTGGCATCCCCCGGCGCAACTCCCGGCGCAACTCCCGGCGCGGCTCCCGGAGCAACTCCCGGAGCCACCCCGGGCACAGTAACCGGCGGCACAGTCGCCGCCACCGGCCGTTCCACCTTCGCCGCCTCCCGCTCGCCGCTATCCGACGGTTGCCGGCCCGGCATGAGCCATGGCGCCGCCTGCCAGCCGATCAACGCCAGTAATCCCGCCGCCACCAGAACCGCCAACAGGAATGTGGGGAATCCCGGCTTCCGCCTGGACTCCGCGGTAGCGGTAGCGGGTTCGGCCCGGCCCTTGCGCCGCGGCGGCGGTAGCGCGGCCGGCACGGGCGCGGCGATAGCGGGCGCCTTCATATCGGCCATCGTCGGCGCATTCAGCAGGCCGCCCCGCGGCATCGATTTCCACCCCTTGGTGGCGCCGCACGCCTTCTCCAGCGACTCGATGAAATCCTGGCAATTGCGGTAGCGCCCGTCCGCCTTCTTGGCCAGCGCCTTGCGCAGCACGTTCTCGATGCCAGTGCTCAGGCTCGGATTGAGCCGGTGCGGCGGCACGGGCTCCTCCGCCACGATCTTGTACACTACCGTGGTCAAATGCTCGCCCGTGTACGGCTTCTCGCCGGTCAGCATCTCGTAGGCGATCACTGCCAGGGAGAACTGGTCGCTGCGCCCATCCACCGGCTGCCCCTGCACCTGCTCCGGCGACATGTAGTGCGGCGTGCCCACAATCGTCCCGGTCATGGTCAGGTTCTCCGCCGCCGTGATCTTGGCGATGCCGAAATCCGCGATCTTCGCCGTGCCGTCCGCCGAAAGCATGATGTTGGCGGGCTTGATGTCGCGGTGCACGATCCCCTTGGAATGCGCGTAGTCCAGCGCCACCGCGGTCTGCCCCAGAATGCCGAACATGCGCTCGGCGTTGAGCGGCCCCGCTTCGCTCAGCACCTGGTCCAGCGTCGGCCCATCCACGTACTCCATCGCGATGTAGGCCAGCTCGCCCTGCTGCTCCACATCGTAGATGGTCACGATCCCCGGATGCGAGAGCATGCCCGCCGACCGCGCCTCCCGGAATAGCCGCTCGCGCTGCCGGTCGATCTCCTCGGGCTTGCGTGTGTCCCCGAAATGGATCGTCTTGATGGCCACTGGCCGGCCGATATTGGGATCGATCGCATGGTACACCACGCCCATGGCGCCGCGGCCCAGTTCCCTGACGATCTTATAGCGCCCGATCCGATCCATTCATTTCTAGTGATAGCACACGCGTCTAGTGATAGCACCCGCACCCGGCGTGCATCATGAGCGTCAAGGAAGTGAGCGATTTGCGCATCTACTCCCATCGGCGCCGCGACCATTAGTACCTACATAGTTGAATTCCGCAACTTTCTGGCAGAATATTCTCACGCCCGTCATTCGCCGCCAATGTTGGCCGAGCTTCTGCCGCACTCCGAAATAGGCGCCGACTCCCACCAAGACTCGCGCGGCGCCAGCCCACGTCTCTCCGCTCCCTCCGCGTTCTCAGGTGTTGACTTTCCTCCGTCGTCCTGTGCTTTCTTCGCTCCGCGTCTCTGCGCCTCCGCGTCAAATACACGGCCTGTTTGGTTCCGGCTTCGCCGGGTTAGGGGGCGTTAGATCTAAGCGCCAGCCCGGCAGCGCTCTCTCACGGCCGCGGCTCCGTCTGGCGTCCGCGCGGTCACACCCCACACGCACCGGTGTTACCTTATGACCAGAATGCCTGCCACGAAGAACCCGCCGGCGTGCCAGCAATAGAGTATGCGGAATACTGCCGTTTTACTCATCGATTGTCCGGATCGCAAAGGCCTCGTGGCGGGCGTCGCCAACCTGCTCTACCAGTACGGCGCCAACATCACGCACGCCGATCAACATCAGGACCCCGAAGCCGAACTCTTTTTCATGCGGGTGGAGTGGGATCTGGCGGAATTCGACCTGCTTCGCTTTCGCGAAGAGTTTCAGGCACTGGCCGCCGGATTCCAGATGCGCTGGCGCCTCAGCCTGATGTCGCAGCCTCCGCGGGTGGCGATCTTCGTATCTCAGTATCTGCACTGTCTGGCCGATCTCCTCCACCGCCATCAGACCGGAGAACTCAACTGCGTAATTCCCCTGATCGTCGGCAATCACCCGGATGGCGAGGCGCTGGCGCGTTTCTACGCCATCGAGTTCCACTACATCCCCTTCGACCCCGCCGACCGTCGCGCCGCCGAAGAGGCGCAACTGCGATTGCTGGCGGCTTCCGGCATCGACCTCGTAGTGCTGGCCCGCTACATGCAGATTCTGCCCCCGGAATTCGTCGCGCGCTATCCCTCGCGGATCATCAACGTTCACCACTCTTTCCTGCCTGCCTTCATCGGCGCCCGTCCCTACCACGCGGCGTTCCACCGCGGCGTCAAACTAATCGGCGCCACCAGCCATTACGTCACCGCCGCGCTGGACGATGGCCCCATCATCGAACAGGACGTGGTGCGCATCTCACATCGCGAGCAGGTGCAAGATCTCGTCCGCAAAGGCCGCGATCTGGAGCGCGTGGTGTTGTCGCGGGCCGTGGCCTGGCACCTGGAACACCGCATCCTTTCGTACGGCAACAAGACGGTCATCTTCGATTAGGGCTGTGACCGCGGAGACCTCTTCGATTGTGGGGCAACTTGCGAACCCGCTGCTTCACAGGCGCGGCGCTCAGGCGCATCCCACCCCGCGCGCGAAGTGTGTTTCAATCGGGTTTTAGCCTTCTTTATGTCCTTTATCCACGAAGATTTCCTGCTCACCACCAAGACCGCGCGGCGGCTCTATCGCCAGTTTGCCCAGGACCAGCCGATTCTGGATTATCATTGCCATCTGCCGCCCAAGGACGTGGCCGAAAACCGGCGCTTTCAGAATCTCTTCGAGATCTGGCTGGAAGGCGATCACTATAAGTGGCGCGCCATGCGGGCTAACGGCGTGCCGGAAAGTTACTGCACCGGCGCCGCTCCGGCGTATGAAAAATTCCTCGCCTGGGCGCGCACCGTGCCCGCCACCCTGCGCAATCCGCTGTATCATTGGACCCACCTCGAATTGAAACGCTATTTCGGCATCGACGAACTGCTGGATGAGACCAGCGCGCCGCGCGTGTGGGAGCAGGCCAATGCCCTGCTGGCTACCCCGGAACTCAGCGCCCACGGCATCCTCGGCAAATTCCGCGTGAAGGCCGTCTGCACCACCGACGATCCCACCGACGACCTGGCCTGGCACCGCGCCATCGCCGCCTCGCCGCTCGCCACCAAAGTGTTTCCCACCTTCCGGCCCGACAAGGCCCTCAACGTACACGTCCCCGAATTGCTGAATCCCTGGGTGGACCGCCTCGCGGCCGTGACCAATACGCAGATTTCCACTCTGGCCGATTTCGTGGATGCCCTCCGCCAACGCCACGATTTCTTCCACCGGATGGGCGGCCGCCTGAGCGATCACGGACTGAATCACGCGTTCGGCAGTTTTCCCACCGAGCACGAAGCCGCGTCGATTTTCGGCCGCGCCCGCGGCGGTCATGCCGCCACTCACGAAGAGCATGGCCGGTTCGCATCTTATATGATGCTCATCTTCGGCCGGCTGGATGCCGAGAAGGGCTGGACCAAGCAACTCCACCTGGGTGCGCGCCGCAACAACAACACGCGGCGGTTCCACGAGATGGCAGCCGACACCGGGTGGGATTCCATCGGCGATTGGCCGCAGGCTGACGCGCTGGGCGCCTTCCTCGATCGTCTCGATCAGGAAAACGCGCTCCCCAAGACGGTGATCTACAACTTGAATCCCGCCGACAATTACGTCATAGCCACCATGATCGGCAATTTCCAGGACGGAATCACCCCCGGCAAGATTCAGTTCGGCGGCGGCTGGTGGTTCCTGGACCAGAAGGAGGCCATGCAGTGGCAGATAAACGCGCTATCCAACTGCGGGTTGATTTCCCGGTTTCTGGGGATGCTGACCGACTCGCGGTCATTCATGAGCTACCCGCGCCACGAATATTTCCGGCGCGTATTGTGTGACATGTTCGGCCGGGATATGGAGAACGGAGAGATACCGGACAATGACGATCTGGTTGGCCCCGTCGTCCGCGACATCTGCTACGGTAATGCGCACCGCTTCCTGGGATTGGACGTCGCGTAACTCCGACGGTTAGTGGCTGGTCGCCTTGGCGGGAATGGCTGTACCGGTGGGAGTTCCCGTGATGGCCGCATTGCCGGCAGTTAGCGAGGCGTTGGCGCCGCCCCACACGGCCTGCATGCCGCCAGAGAGGTGGATGATGATTCCCAGCGCAATCAATGCGAACAGGGCCGTGAGCAGGCAGTACTCGGATAGATCCTGCCCACGGTCCTCGGATTGCAACACCTTCAAGAAGCGCCGAAACATCGCATAAACCAAACCCGACTTCAGTGTAGGACGACAGGAAGTAGTATGACCATGATCTCTTTCGATATGGAACTAAACCACTTCGAGATCTAGACCTGTACCCCGCACGCGGCGCGCATTCTCACCGGCTACCATAAAGTCTCACCAGCAACAGCCGATATGAGAAAGTGGGAGAACAATGTCACCGGCGATAACCACTCTAGGGGAAACGGTTTGGGACTTACCCCCCCTCATCCTTCATCCATTCAATGAGCGCGTAGCGCCTTCTACCTTGCTGGAAAGTTCCAAAGCCGCCCTCATGCTTTCCGGCCTGATCCCCGCTGAAGGGGCGGATCCGGACGATCTGCACCGCCGCTTGCTCTCCGGCCGGTACGCCGAAATGCGTATGCTCTTTTTCCTTGGCAAGGATGTATTCCGCTGGATCGATCAATGTGTCGAATGGGCCCAACGGGCGCCGGAATTCGCCTCCCTCGAAATACGCCGCCAAAGTTTTGCCGGCCTCTTGACCAGGGATCCGCCCGAGCCCGTCAGGGAAAAGTTGGTGCGCTGGGGCGTCGCGGATTACGTCTCCATCTTTTCGCGCGCCATCGGGATGAACGCCATGTTCGTCGCTCCTCCCGCGTTTGAAACGCTGAACGAAGACTTCCTCAAAAATTACCACCGCTACCCCGATTACCTGTACCGCTGTTACATGGAGTCGGAGCCGTACGAAAGTCTGCCGCCCGCCAATTTCCAATTCCTGCTGTACGCTTCGGGAGAATACTCGCGCATGTTGGAAAGCCAGTGGAGTAGCGATTCCGCCGTCTGAGAGATTGTACGAAAGCCCAAAAAGAATACGCGCCACCGATGAACACAGCTAAACACGAATAAGCACACAACCGTTTTATCTGTGTTCACCCGTGTTCATCCGTGGCCCACATGTTTTCTTGCCCAGGGTGACGCCCTAGCGCCTCCCCGAAGGCGCGCCAATTCTCTTCCAGGTGCTCCGCCGACTTGGTCCCGCTCAGGATCACCCCTTCAAATCTCTTCTCCAGGATGAAGCCGAAAGCGTCCGCCTTGCTCAGTTCGCGATTCTCGTACAGCATCCGGCCCATACCAAACGGCCGGTTGATAGCCACCTTCATACCGCGCGCGGAGGCCCGGTCAAGCACGCCCCCAAACGTCTGCTGTGCGGCGTTGTAGGGGAATTGCAGGATACCGTATGCCCCATCGGCTATGGCAAGCCCGGCCGATTCCACATCGCTGACGCTGGCGCCGATGCCCGTGATGCCAAGTGCCGCCGCGTATTCCCAGGCGCGCGCCAAATCGCGCGAGCGGAGCACCTCGGGCGTGGTCTTGTGCAATTGCAGAAAGTCGATGCGGCCCAGCCGCCCGGCGCTGCCCTCCAAGCTTCGTTTCAGCGCGTCCAAGGAATGATCCACGAACGGCTCCGCTTTGGCCGCGTCCCAGTGCTCACCGAACTTGGTGGCGATCCGCACCGCGCTCCGCTCCCCGGCGGTCAGCGCGCCCAGGAAGCGCCCCAGCCGCTCTTCACTGACGCCGTAGGAGGGTGCCGTATCGAAGTAGCGCACGCCTATCGCGAAGGCTCGCTCCAGCAGCCTGCGCGCCTGCCGTTCATCGGGCACCACCGCGTTGGCAAAGCCCCACGGCTTGCCGATGCCGATCAGGCCCAGGCCGAATTCCACGCCTTGCACCATCGGGAGCGTTACCGGTGATTGCGGTACCACTCCAGCGTGATCCGCATTCCTTCCTCGAACCCGTAGCGCGGGGCGTGGCCCAGATCGCGCACCGCAAGCGTGGTGTCGGCCTGGGAATCGCGCACGTCGCCCGCCCGCGGCGGTCCATAGACGGGCGCCAGGCTGACGCCTTCCAGTTTCTGCAGCAGCGCCCACGCCTGGTTGAGCGTGATCCTGCCGCCGTTGCCGCCGTTGTACACGTTGCCCGAAACGCCCCTGGCGCGCGCCGCCTTCAGATTCAGTTCCGCCACATCCTCCACAAACGTGAAGTCGCGCGAGTGCTCGCCATCGCCGAAGATGGTGGGCGCCTGCCGGTCCAACACCGCCGTCATGAAGAGCGATAGCACCCCCGAATAGGCGCTCGAAGGGTCCTGCCGCGGGCCATACACGTTGAAGTAGCGCAGCGCCACCGTCTCCAGACCGTAGACCCCGGAAAAGACGCTGCAATAATATTCGCCCATGAGCTTCTGTAGCGCGTACGGCGATTTGGGCCGCGGCGTCATGCTCTCCACCTTGGGAAGCACGTCGGTATCGCCATAGGCCGAACTGGACGCCGCGTAGACCACGCGTCCGGCTTGCCCCTCCTTGGCGGCCCGCAGCACATTGAAAGTGCCGTTGACATTGACGTCGTGCGAGGGCACGGGGTCGTCGATGGAGCGCGGCACGGAAGGAATCGCCGCTTCGTGGAACACCACGCTAGCGCCCCGGATGAGCGGCGCGATCTCTTCATAGTGCCGGATGTCGGCGCGCTCGAATTCGATGCGCGATCGAATCTCCTCCAGGTTGCACTCCCGCCCGGTGAGCAGATTATCGATCACCACCACGCGGCGCGCGCCTTCGTCCAGCAGTTTGCGTACAATGGCGGAGCCGATGAAGCCCGCCCCTCCGGTGACAACGTAGTGGCTCATGATGTAATTTGCCCAATCTGTTTTTCGAGATGCCGCAGGCTTTCGTTGGCCAGCCGTTCCGCGCCCGGCGTGAAATCGAAGGCTTCCAGCGATACCCAGCCCGAATACCCGCGCCGCCGCAGCACTTCCAGAACCGGCTTGAAATCGTAGCTGCCCGCACCGCAATGCCCGCCGTCCAGTTCGTTGACGTGCACGTGGCGGATGTAATCGAAGTAGCGGTCTACCAGCGCGGCGTGCGATTCCCGCTCATCGATGGCGTTGTGCACGTCGAACATAGTGCCGATCGCCGGGCTGCCGATCTCGCCCACGATGGCGACGGCTTCGGCCAGGGTCTGCACCACGTCGGACTGCGCAATGGGCAGCGCCTCCACCAACACCTTCACGCCGCGGCTTTCGGCCTGCACCGCCACCCCGGCCAAGCCATCGATGTAGTGGCGCGTGGCCTCCTCGCGTGACATCCCACCGGTGGTGGAGCGTTGCTGGGGCGAGCCGAACACCATCACGCCGTCCGGTCCCAGGTCGGCGCACAAATCGATCAGCGCGCGGATGTGGTCCCAACTGCGCCGCCGCAGGCCGGCATCCGGGCCGGTGACGTGCAGCCCTTTGGGGCTGACCATCAGCCAGTGCAATCCGGCGAACTGCAAGCCTTCCGACGCGATGATGTCGCGGTATTCGGCGCGCTGGGCCGCGGTGATCTCGCCCGGCGTCCCGGCCAGCGTGAACGGCGCAATTTCGATTCCGGTATACCCGGCTTGGCGGATCGCCCTGCAGGCGTCGGCGAAGGGCCACTTGTCAAACGCTTCGTTGCAGATGGAATGGCGGAACTCCATGAACTATCAGTGTACAGGCAAGGCCGGCGGCGCGCGCGGCGGCCCGTTTCCCCAGGGTGCGAAATTCCCTAATTCGAGTCGATTACCTTACCTGTCCACTCCCCCGCCCTCCCGGTCCGCCATGCCCCAATCAGAGCCCCGGCCGTCAGCGAGCGTTTGCCGCACGCACCTCCCAATCCCACCGCTCCCGGCCCAGACGCTCTGATAAGCAAAACTCACTGATTCGTGACGATTACTTTACTTACCCAACCCCCAGCCCATTGCTATCCACTATAAAGTGGTGCTAAACTCTTTTGTGGGCCGACCAGCCCGAAATCTAGAGGAACCTACCGGTTCAGGAGACACTTTATGTTCAAAAAATTTGTACTCGCATTCGCCATCCTAGGGCTCGCTGCGGCGAGCGCCGCAACATATCGCGTGACCCTGTCCCAGCCGTCCAAGGTTGAGGGCAAGCAGTTGAAGGCCGGCGAGTATCGGCTCAACATCGCGGATTCGAAACTCACCATCGTCAGCGGCAAGGAGTCGGTGGAAGTTCCCGTCAAAGTACAGAACGGGGAGACTAAGTTCGACACCACGGCCGTCCGCTACACCGGGACAGGCGACAAAGTGTCGATCAAGGAAATTCGCCTCGGCGGGACGAAAACCACGCTGTTTTTCGAAGAGCAAACCGGCCTCTAATCGGGACGGATTGCTTCACCTGGGCTTCCATCGCGGGCGCGTGGTCCTAGTGACCGCGCGCCCGCGATTCTGTTTTTGGGTGATCTTGAGCGACGCCGCCGAGTTGCCTTCCTACAGCCGGAAATCCTCCCGGTCCTGCGAGGGGAATCGGCGTTTGAAGCAAGATACTAATCGGCAATCCCCGGGTTGGGCGCATCCATGCCCAGGGCAGTCGCCAAAGCAACCAGATGATCCTGCTCCTGTACAAGGATGGTGCGCAGGCTCTCGGCAATCGCAAATTCGTTCAATGCATCCGCCTGTTTGACCCGGCGGCGATAATGTCGAATCGTCTCCTTTTCATTCTCCAGGTCGAACTTGAGCATTTCCTCCGCCTTCTCCGAGGTCTTTACTGGCTTCGGCGTCACTGACGGCATTCCACCCAAATAATCGATGTGATTCGAAATCGCCAGAGCATGATCCAACTCTTCCTTCGCATGGACCGCGAGTTCGCCCGCAATGTTCATGTAAGCGGCGCCCTTGAGCACCGCTGAGTAGTTCACGTAAGCGATAATTGCCTGGTATTCACGCGACAGATCCTCATTGAGAGCATCGATGAGCTGCGCACGTGTGATTTCTTTTTTGGCGTCGATAGGCATACCTTCTCCAGCCGCCCGGTTCACTTCCCGGTGGCGGCAAATTCTTACTCCTAATCTACGACATGAGACGTCAGTCGCTACCATCCGAAGCGGCCAAAGTCCGGGGGCCTTCTTTAATACTACACGCGAACCGAGTTGCACCTGTGAGCGCGCAACCCTCCGCCGGGGCGGAACATGACAATGGCCCGGCCAAGGTTCTTCCCGCCGTGAAGTTCGCCCGAAGAGCGCGCCCTCGGAAACTGTACCAATGCGCCCCAGCCTACGGACCGGCCGCCGCCGGAAGCTAGCGCTCCTGGCCCAAATGCCCGCGATCCCGTTCTCGCACGGCCCGGCACAGGTTCTTCCCGCCGTGAAGTTCGCCCGAAGAGCGCGCCCTCGGAAACTGTACCAATGCGCCCCAGCCTACGGTCCGGCCACCGCCGGAAGCTAGCGCTCCTGGCCCGCCTGCCCGCGATCCCGTTCTCGCACGGCCCGGCACAGATTCTTCCCGCCGTGAAGTTCGCCCGAAGAGCGCGCCCTCGGAAACTGTACCAATGCGCCCCAGCCTAAGGACCGGCCCGCCGCCGGAAGCTATCGCTTCTCGCCCGCCTGCCCGCGATCCCGCTCTCGCACGTCGGCGGCGCCGAAAAATCCGGCCATCAGCCAGAGATTGCGCACCTGCCGGTAACCCAGATTCTCCGGGATCGCGGCCAGGCACAGCGCGGCGACAGAACCCGGCGCCATGCCGCTCGGGTCGGCCAGTTCCCGCAGCGCTACGGCCGCCATCGAGATCACGATTCCCCCACCGATGCTCGTCACCAGCACCAGCGCCGCCAGTGCCGGGGGGACCAGCCCCGTGATCCAACCGGCCGCAGCCAGAACATAGGCGGCGGTTTCCAGCAGCGGGCGCAAACCGCGGAAGCAGAACAGGCCGAAGAATTCCCGCCCCGCGCCTGGGCCGCGATGCCGCAGCGCCGCCGCCAGTTGTTGCTGATCGCTCCTCGCCTGACGGTGCAGGTCTGCCCACGTGGCCGCGGCGGGGCGAAAACTCACCGGCGATGCCACAAACGCGATGCGCCGGCTCGACCCATTGGCGCGGTCGGCGGCGTGCAGATCCACAAACAGCCCCATCGTTCCGGCGCGGAACCCGCCCACCGAACAGACCGCCTCGCGTTTGACCAGCATGCAGGCGCCCGGAACCGGCAGCAACTTGTTCCACGCGCTAAAGGCCGCGCAGCGCACCAGCCACAAGCGCAGCGATTCGATGGCGCCGATCGATCCCGCCAGACCCGGCGCCGCTTTCGCCGGCGCTACGCCGCACACCGCCACCGTGCGCTCCCAATCTCCCAGCATGGGGCGAATCAGGCGCAACAGAAACTCCGGGATGAACTCGGCCTCCCCATCCACCAGCCCAATCACCGGATATTGCGCCGCGTTCACCCCTGCGTTCAGCGCGTCCGCCAATCCCCCCGTTTCCTTGTCCACCACCAGCAGGCGGATCGGATCGTTCGACAGGTAGCACCGGCGGATGGCCGCCATGGGCAGGTCTTCCGGCACCACGCGCTCCTGGCGGTAGAGATGGAACTCCCGCACCCAGCAACTGCGCTCCTCCTGGTCGGGACCGTCCAGCACCAGCACAACTTCGTGCTTGCCGAAATGCAGATCCAGTAACCGCCGCACCAGCGCACGCGATTTCGCCGACGCATCGGGCGCCACAAAGATCACCGAAACGCCCGGCACGATGGGGCTCTTCAGCAGCACGCCGCCGAAATCGTAGGAGGTCGCCCGCAGGCTGCGGCGCAATTCGAAGTACCCCTTCAGCAGAGCCTCAAGACCGGCCCCCATAAGAGCAGCCAGCACAATCACCAGCGCCACCACCGCCAAGGAAAGCACCACCGCCAGCTCTTCCACTACGCCTCCGTCCTGGCGCGCGCCAACGCTTCGCCCGCCGCCAGCGCCGTGACCGGATTGGGATTCGTGCTGAGTTCTTCCAAGGTCCGCCAGCCCTGCGGCGGCATGTCGGCCAGCGCGGAGGCCGCCTGGCGCGCCTGTTGCAGACCCTCGCGCCGCAGACACAGCGCCAGTTCCGGTATGGCTTCGGTCATCTTTTGCCGGCCCACCGCGACGATGGCCAGCCCCCGAATCCCGGCATCCGCATCGTGCAGCGATCGCACCAGCGCCAGACGGCTGTCGAAGTTGACCGAAACGAAGGATGCCAGGTGAAAGGCTAGCACGCGGATGTCGCGATCCCGGTGCTCCAGGAATTCGCGCAGGTCGTCCAGCGGGATGGCGCGTTCCCATGCCACCAGGATTTCCAGTGCCGCGCGTTCGCGCCGCGCCTCGCCGGAACGCAGCGCCGCCCGCACCGGTCCCGCGGCCAGCACCAACGCGTGGCGGCGCAAGTCTTCCGCCAGCACAATCCGGGTCAGCAGGTTGGGCTGCATGGCCAGCTCGAAAAGGCGCTTGATCTGGTCCGCGCCTTCCGCCAGCAACACTCCCCGGCAAGCCGAAAGCCGCACTTCCTCATCGCCGTCCTTCAGGGCTTCCAGCAGCAACTCGCTCGCCACCCGCCGGCAGGGCTCGTACACGCACGCGAAGGCCAGGTTGCCCAAGGCGGCCCGGCGGTGCACCACGTCCCGCGACCGGCCCGCCTCGCACCACTGCTGCACCAGCCCCAGCTCCAGCGCCAGTGCGCACATCCGGTCGCGGGCGCTGCCTCTCACCGTGGTCTGAAACAGCAGAATGGATTCCGCGATATGGGCGGGGTGGGTACCGATGTAACGGCGAAACACCGTATCGTCCTGGCCGCCGGCCAGGAATTCCACCAGTGCGGCGTGCAGTACCGGACGGATCTCGGCGGCAGCGGCACTCCGCGCCCGCAACGTCCCGGCCCGGAGCATCGCCACCCCTAACAACACCAACAGAAACAGCAGGTGCACGCCCACTAGCGCAACCGCCGCGTAGAGCAAGCCTTGCGACACCGCCGACGCCCCAGGCCAATTCATTTCTGGATCAGCCGCTTGAGCCGCGCCACCAGCTCCATGGGGCTGAATGGCTTGACCACGTAATCGTCGGCTCCCAAAGTAAAACCGCGGATGACATCGCTTTCCCGCTGCCGCGCCGTCAGCAGCATGACGCGCACCGGAAGGTTCTCCGCGCGCATCGCCGCCAGCACCTCATAGCCATCCATTCCCGGCATGTTGACATCCAGTATCGCCGCCTGCGGACGCCAGCGGCGCGCCGCATCCAGCGCCTGCCGGCCGTCGAGAGCCACCTGGCACTCCATACCGAAATTTTCCAGAGCCGTGCGCACCAGCGCCAACACCGTCGGGTCGTCATCCGCTACTAGCACTCGAGCGCGTGCGCCCACGCCCTTCCGGGGCGCCGCCCGGCTCCCGCGCGGACCGCCATGCAGCACTGTCAGGCTGAGCCGCATCAGCGCCTCATCGGGCTGCCAGCTATTCATCAGGAATTCGGCCGCCATCGCCTGTACCGCAAGGTCCAGTTCCAGCAGGTCGTCGCGGTGGCCCACGAAGACCGTGGGACGGCCGGCCGCCTCGCCCGACGGGTCCAGCCACGCCGAAGCCGATCCGCCCGGCCGGATGTAGGTAACCACCAGATCGCACTGCGCCAGGGCGGCGTAATCCGGAGTGCTGGTCAGCTCGAAAGCCACCGCCCGCGCCCGAACCCGCTCCAGGGCCACGCAAAGAAGTTGCGTCTCATGCGCCGGCAGCCCCACAATGGCCGCGCACTTCCCGCGCAGTGCCCGCACGATGGCGTCCGGAATAGGAGCGTCCTGGGCCTCGCGCGGCGTGCTGAAACCTAGCAGCAAGTTGGTCAACGATTCGCGCACCTGGGCAACGTCCACCGGCCGTTCCCGCAGCAAGGCATCCACCTCGCGCGTCTGGCGCGCCAGTGACATATAGCCCAGCAATCCCGCCGTGCCCACCCATTGGTGCACCGTGCGGGCGGCCTCATTGGCGTGGAACTCGTCATCCAGATCCAGCAGCATCTGGCGCGTCCGTTCCTGGCCTTCTTGCAGGAAACGGTGGCGCAGCGCCTGCATTTCGGCCATCGGAATCACTTCCTGCTCCGGCGCCGCGTCCACCGCCGCCGTCGCCGATTCGCCGTGGCCTCTCAGCAACTGGCGGATCCTCTCGCCCAGCGTTCGCGTGTCGATCGGCTTGGTGATGTAGCCGTCGCAGCCTGCATCCATCGCCTTCTGCTCGTCGCCTTTCATGGCGAACGCCGTCAGCGCGACCACCGCGATATCCCGCGTCGCTTCATTCTGCTTGACCCGGCGCGTCATCTCCAGCCCGTCCATTCCGGGCAACTGGATGTCCGCCAGAATCAGCCGTGGACGGTAGCTCCGCAGCAGTTCGAGCGCCTCCTCCGCGCTCGCCGCCGTCATCACCGCGTAACCCTCGTTCACCAACAATATTCGAGTCAGTTTAAGATTTACGGGTGTGTCGTCAACGATGAGAATCGGCTCGCCAGCCATGGTCCATCCCAGTGTAGCGTAGTGTGCCGTGGACGACTTACTTGGAGGTACCAGCCTTACTACCAGCCTTACTATCCAGCGGTAGTATCGCGGAAAATACGCTGCCCCGCCCCAGCTCGCTCGCTACCGCCACGGAGCCCCCCTGGGCCTCCACTATGTGGCGCGTGAGGGCCAGTCCCAGCCCCGTCCCCTGCTTCGCCTGCCGGCTGTTCGGCAGTTGTGCAAACTCCTTAAATAACCGCGGAAGCTCATCGGCGCCGATGCCGATTCCGCTGTCTTCCACCTCCACGCGGAACATCTTCTCCCCTTCCAAAGCGATGCGCAGCGTTACCTTGCCTTCCGCACCCGTGAACTTCACCGCATTGGAGAGATAGTTGTACAGCACTTGCTTGAACCGCCCCGGATCGATATTCGCCGTCAGTCTGGGCGCCACCTCCAACATCAGGTGCAAGCCTTTCTTCTCAGCCAGCGGACGGATCACGTCGCGGACTTCCAGCGCCAGCGTCTCGATCACGCAGTGTTCCGGGTGGAACTCCATCCGGCCTGCCTCCACCTTGGAAAGGTCCAGCACCGCGTTGATCAGTTGCAGAAGATGCCGCGCGCTGCTTAGGATATCGCCCAGCACGTCCACCTGGGTCTCCGGGATTGGTCCTAGTTTGCCGTCGTACAGCAATTCGCTGAATCCGATGATGCCGTTCAGCGGCGTGCGCAGTTCGTGCGAGACGCTGGCCAGAAAGCGGCTCTTGGCCAATGTGGCCGACCGTGCGGTCTCTAGCGCCTGTCCCAGTTGCTCGTTCTTTTTGCGCAGCTCCAGCGCGTATTGCTCCACTTTCCGGGCGGCCACGGCGGCCAGGTTCCGCTCCGTGACATCCCGCAGCGAGCGGATCAACCCGGTGATTTCCCCTTGATCGTTGCGGATCGGGTTCTCACGGATTTCCACCGTAAGATGCGTGCCGTCGTCCAGCACATATTCACCGTCGAAGGGGTTGGCGTCCTGCCCGTTCTGGATGCGGCGCATCGTGGCCGCCCGCGCCGCCTCCTGGCGCTCCGGCGATAGGAAATCCCAGACCAGACGGCCGCTCATTTGCTCCGGAGTACATCTCAACAGCGTGCAGACCGCCTGGTTGAAACGGGTCACCACGCCCTCCAGGTTGGTTTCTTCGTAGGGAATGGGCGCCCGGTCGAAAAGATCGCGGTAGCGGCGCTCGCTCACCCGCAGATCGCGTTCCCGTGCCCTCAGAAGATAGGCGGCATCCTCCAGTTGATTGCCCAGTGCGGCGATTTCATCCGACCCCTGCGGCATCGGTTCCAACGGTAAGCCGTGCGCCAGCCTCCGCGCATTCTCCTCCACCGCTTGCAGGCGCTTCACCAATCTGCCCGCCAGCAGGAAGTGAACAAACAGGGCCCCCAGCGGGCCCACGATCCCGCACACCACCACTGTGCGCAAAAGACGCCGCCGCGCCAGGTCGCGCTGGTAATGAGCCATGGCGAACTGCCGTTCCTGGTACTCGCGGAGCAGCGCCACCCGAGCCTGCAAATTGCCCATCGCCATCTGATCGCGATCTCGCAGCCGCTCCGTCGCGCTGTTCCCCACACCCACTTTGCGCCACTCTTCCAGAATCCCCAATTCTTCGGCCGTCAGGCGTTGGATTTCGCTGAGCGACGTCATGCCCGCCGGGTCCCCGCTCATCCGGACGCCGGTTCGCGACAACGTCTCGCCAATCGCCTGCAACGACGAATCGTAGACGGTGAGAAAGCGCTTCTCGCCCGTCGCCAGGTAACCCGCGACGGCCGTGTGGGCTTCCAGCAGCGAGCTCCGCAGATCCACCAGATCGCCGCGCATGTGATACGCGCGCAACACCGTCGCGTCGGTTTCGCCCACGTCGCCTTCCACCCACGCGATCGTAAACAGAGCCACGAACAGGGGACGGGGCTGGGACTGGCCCTCACGCGCCACATAGTGGAGGCCCAGGGGGGCTCCGTGGCGGTAGCGAGCGAGCTGGGGCGGGGC
>JANYJN010000615.1 GCA_025358475.1 Candidatus Solibacter sp. | reverse complement strand
GCAGGCCCACCTCGCGCAGCACCTTGCCGGCCCGCTGCTCTTCCGATGTGCGGACGTAGGTGAGCGGGCGTCCGGACTCGAAGACCTCGCGAAGGATCCCGGCCGCGCGGCTCTCCGCCGCCGGGGAAAGGGTAGTTAGCTGCATGGAAGAATCGGAAGTGATTGGCGTACTTTCCATTATCGACGAAGGCCGTGACATCTTAGTATAGTGACGCTGCGGTCCGGGGAAAGGACGGAGTCCGGGGGTGCGCGACATAAAAGTGATGGATTCCTGCTTTCCCTTTTTTTCACCTCGATTCTTGAAGTATATAATACTGTAAGAAGGAGGCGCCTTTGCCCCATACACTTTCTGAGTTGATTGCTGAGCGGTCGGCGTTGCTACGCCAGGTTTCCGAACTTGGAGATTTCCAGCCAGGTTCCATCTCCAGTCCTACTCGCCGATGTGGCAAGCCCAGTTGCCATTGCGCCAAACCCCGCGATCCGGGACATGGGCCTCATTACCAACTCACTCAAAAAGTCGCGGGTAAGACGGTAACGCACAACTTGCCGTCTCCCACAGCCATCCGGAAGGCAGAGACTGAGGTCGCTGAGTACCGGAAGTTCCAAGCTCTGACCATCGGTCTGGTAGAAATCAATCGCAAGATCTGTGGCTTACGTCCACTGGAACAGACCGAGCAGACTGCCCAGGAAAAAAAACGGCGCAAACGATCCAACAGGAAATAGCCCGCGAGGTAGAGCAACTGCTGTGCATCATCTTCCGTGACCGCAAAGCCACCGGCAGCCTCGATCTGGAAAGTACTGAGACAGCGATCCGCGCCGCCATGCATCAGGCCGGGGCCACTGTCTTGACGCACTTGCTGCAGTTCGAACTACCGGATGCCGATCATCTGACGGTACCCTGCCGGTGCGGTCACACCGCGCGATTCAAGGAGCTACGAACCAAAACCTTTCTGTCGGTAGTCGGCCCAGTCCGGCTCAGGCGTCCTTACTACCTCTGTTCCCATTGCTCCAAAGGGCAACATCCGGTGGATTCCGAATTGGGCCTTGCCGACCGCGAATCCTCCCCCGGCGTACGACGCATGGAAGCCATGGTGGGCAGCAACGCACCGTTTGGTCGCGGATGTGAACCGATGAAGGTGCTCGCGGGTCTGGAAGTAACTCCCAAAGCCATCGAGCGGACCGCGGAAGCCATCGGAGCCGACATCGCCCAGCGCGAACTGCAAGAGATCGCTCGTGCCAAACAGTTGGTCCTTCCCGCGATCTCCAAACAGAACATTCCGAAACTGTACGTGCTGATGGACGGCACGGGAGTTCCAGTCGTGGCCGCCGAAACTCAAGGCCGCATCGGGAAGATCGCCGGACAACGTGCTCATACGCGTGAATGCAAACTCGGCAGTGTGTTCACACAGACCACAGTTGACGACGAAGGCTGGCCGATCCGCGATCCGGACTCCACTACCTACACTGGCGCTATCGAAAGCGCTGAAGAGTTCGGCCCACGGATCTATACCGAAGCTTGGCGCAGAGGTTGGGAGTGGGCGACGCTTCGCATTGTGATCGGCGACGGCGCCCTATGGATCTGGAACCTCGCGGATATTCACTTCCCCGGCGCCATTCAAATTGTCGACCTCTATCACGCCCGGCAGCACCTCTGGGCAGTCGCCGCGCTGCTGTTCCCTAACGATTCAACCCGCCAAGAACGCTGGATGATCACTTCTCAGCATCTGCTCGACAACGGCCACATCGAGCGCCTCGTCAAGCGCCTCAAAAAGACTGACTCCACAAACCCGGAAATCGCCCAGAAGCTGCTGCTGGAGGCCGACTACTTCGAGAGGAACGCGCATCGGATGCGCTACCCAGATTTCCGCGAACGCGGCCTCTTCGTCGGCTCGGGAGTGGTCGAGGCCGGCTGCAAGACGGTGATCGCCTCACGCCTGAAATGCTCCGGCATGTTCTGGACCGTCGCCGGGGCCAACGCCATCATCGCTCTTCGATGCTGCCTCCTCAACGGCCGCTTCGAAGACTTTTGGGAACTGGCTCGCTCCGCCTAGCCGTCACATTTATGTCGCGCACCCCCTGCCTAACGCGGTCGTGCTGGGATTGCCCTCGCGTATTTCCTCGAGCCACTGCTGTTCAAATTCTTCAAATGAAACCACGTTATTCAATTTACCCCAATTCGTGCCGGAAAGCTCTTTTGCCATCCTTTTCTCGCCCCTAG
>JANYJN010000612.1 GCA_025358475.1 Candidatus Solibacter sp. | reverse complement strand
AGATGATGGGAGCGGGAACACCATCGAAAGTGATTTGGGTGCGACCGAGCGTGGTATCGAACTTGCCCGCGGTGATGTTGTAAGTCTTGAGAACCTTCGGCCCGAGGCTGAAGCCATAGAGCGTGATGATTTCGCCCGCTGCGACCGCGCCGCCGCTGAAGCTGGCGCCGTTAGCGACGTGATCGGCGTCAAACCACGGTGGTTCCGAGAACTGCACCACGTAAGCGTCAGGGTGCTGAACGTTGGAAAGTGCCTTCTGCACCGGATTCAGCGCGACGGGCAAGTTTGGGGAGAGGGTATTCCCGGTGATGTAGATGCTGCCGTCAAGGTCAACCGCAATCGCCGCTGACGTTTCGTCTTTCGATCCGCCGAAGTACGTCCCGTAGAGGAGGCGCGTGCCGGTGGGATCCAGTTTGGCCACCCAGGCCTGCTTGCCGTCCGCTCCAATTGGCGTGCCATTCACAGCATCGGAAGTCACCTTCAAATCGGTAGCAGTGCCGGCCGGTCCGGTCAGATAGGAGTTTCCCGCGCTGTCCACCGCAAGAGCCGTCATATCATCGACCCTGGCGATATAGGTGGAAAACAGCAGTTTGTAGTCCGGGCTGTATTTGACGACAAAGGCGCCGTAGTACTGGCACGCCGTCCGGTAGGCTCCCGGTGTGGCCGGGAAATGGTCGCAGGACGTCTCGCCGGCAACATACATGTTACCCGTGCCATCAAGCGCAATGCCTCTGCCCCGGTCATAGCCGAGTCCGCCCAGATAGGTGCCGAATAACACCGCGGATCCGGCGGGGTTCAGCTTGAACACAAAGGTATTTTCTACGCCCGCGGACTTGGGTTGAGGCGCATTCCCGGTTACGGGCAGGTCCGTGGCTCTGGTGCTGCCGACGATGTAGGCATTGCCTGAGGGATCCGCCGCAATGCCGCTAACCATCACGTTTGCTGTGGCGTTGGGACCGCCGAAGTAGGTGGCGTACCCTAAGCTCTTTCCGTCGGGGTTAATCTTCGCCACGAACCCCTGAAAGGTCTGCTTGCCGGGGACAGTCGATTGAAACGCACCTGGGGTGGTCTTGAGTGCTCCCTGGGTGTAGCCGCAAATGTACGCTGCGCCGTTGGGGTCCAGCGCAATCGACGCGGGAAACGTAGCTCCCGGCACGGTGGTGGAGTAGAGCAACTGCGTGCCGTCCGGACTGAGTTTCGCCACAAAACCCCCGGCTCCCTGCGATCCAGCCGCCCCTGGCGTGACCGGGAAGTTGCCGTTCGGCTGTCCGGTTATGTACGCATTTCCTGCCGCGTCCACGGCTAACCCGGTGGTCACGCCCGAGGCCACATAGGCTGAATAGATCAGCTTCTCGCCGTCCGGATCGATCTTCGTAACATACACAACAGGAGAGGTCGTCACCGCCGGTTTCGCATTTTGGTATGTCCCAGGCGACACCGGAAAATCAGCGGATAGAGTACCGCCTGTCAGGTACACGTTGCCGGCGGGATCCGTCGCGACGCCCGTGCCATTTTCCTCGCCTGCTCCGCCGAGGTACGACGAGTAACCCAGCAAGGGATCGATCACCAGCGTGCGGCCGCGGTCGTACGCTCCGACATTGAACGACACGGTGCGTCCGCGAAGCACGTAGCGCCCGTCGATAGCCTCTCTCCGTCCGTCCAATTCTTGGTAGACCATGGGCTTGTGCTGCCGAAGTTCGTGACCGCCGGCCATCAGCACCAGGTCGCCATGCCCGTCGATGCGGGCCTTGTCGTGGCCGGCAAGCTCCAGTTGGATGGCGCGCGGGTCGGCTCCCGGCGCGACGATGAAGTCGTATTCCAACTGGCGATCGGTCCCGTAGTAAGTAAGATCGATGCCGGGATAGATGCCCCGGTACAGGACGCGGCCGTAACGGGGAATGGCCGTGTGCCAGGTGCGCGCATCGGCGCCGGCGAAATAGTTGACGGTGCCGGGAAGCCGGTTGGTTCCCTCGATGCGGGGATTCGGGTTGGCGTTCTTGAATCGCA
>JANYJN010000608.1 GCA_025358475.1 Candidatus Solibacter sp. | reverse complement strand
CTAATGCCTCGGTGGCCTTGGCATCGTGTTTATAAATGTGGTCGGCTTCCCCTCCATTTGACCAGTTCATCGAAGCCGCGGTTCCCGGTTTCCCATCTTTGATGGCCCCGAGACGATGCGTGCGGTGGGCGCTTGCGGAGGCGGTAAAGTCGTCACCCAGCCTGACTTTCGCACTCGACCCAAGCGCTGGTTTCTGGGGCAAGCGTTCGACCCAGTTGGCGGATGCGCGGCAATGGGCTGTCGGTCTGCTGCCGAGCTTGGCCGCGCGAGATAGATTTGTCAGACTCTGACAAATTCACTGCACGTGCGCCCCGGGAATCGATTGTTTAGCGAGCGAATTTGTCAGAGTCCGACAAATTTAGAATCTTCTCCGCGGCCGCGCGGCCCATGCGGATGCAGTCCGGGATGCCGATTCCCTGGTACGCGTTGCCCGCCACATACAGGCCGGGAATCTGCGCCAGGCGCGCTTCCAGTTCGGCCTGGCGCGCGGGATGGCCCACCGTGTATTGGGCCATGGAGCGCGGCCAGCGGGCAATGCGCGTGAAGCGCGGCGGAGCGGTCACGCCGGCGATCTCGCGCAGTTCCTGGGTCACCGCCGCGGTCACCGCTTCGTCGCTCTCGCCCAGCACGCCCGCGTCGTCCATGCCGCCGAGGAAGCAGCGCGCCACTACCTTGCCCGCGGGGACGCGGTACGGAAACTTCGTGCCAACCCAGGTACACGCCACCAACCGCCGCCGCTCTTTCTTGGGCACCAGGAATCCGAAGCCCGAGGGCAGCGTGGCGAAATCCGCGGCGTCGAACCCCACCGCCACGGTCATCGACGAACTGTACGCCACCTTGCCCATCAGCTCCGCCACGCGCGCATCCACCGGGCCCAACAATCCGGCGCCGCTATGAGCTTCGCAGGCCACTACCAGCCGATCCGCCTCTAGCCACTCGCCATCCAGCCGCACGCGGAATCCGGTAGGCGTCCGCTCCACCGTTTCGGCGCGTGCCTGGCGCACGGGGACCTTGCCGCGAATCGACGCCTCGACGGCGTCCACCAGTTGACCCAGCCCGCCTTTCAAGGTACGGAACAGCGGGGCCGGCGTCTGCGTCTTGGGAGCGTGTGCGCGCGCAGCCAGCACGCCGCGCGTGAGACTTCCGTACTTCGTAGCCAGCTCGACGAAGCGGGGGAGCACCGCGGTGACGCTAAGTTCGCGCGGATCGCCGCCGTAGATTCCGCTGAGCAGCGGCTCGGCAAGGTAGTCCACCGCTTCCTGCCCGTAATGTTCGCGCACGAAATCCGCCACCGATTCGTCGCCCGGTTTCATCTTGGGCGCGCGCAGCAGTTCCAGCCCCATGCGGATCTTGGTGCCGAAGCTGAGCAGGCGGGTGGTCAGGAGCGGCAAAATCTTGGTGGGCACCATCATCATCAGGCCGTCGGGCAGGGGCACCAGCTTGCCTCCCTTGCGGACGTAGGTGATGCGCAGGTGGTCATTGGATCCGATGACGTCGCCGCGCAGGCCCAGTTCGCCGATCAGGTCCAGCGCCGCCGGCTTGGCGGAGAGGAAGCTGTCCGGCCCAGCCTCGATGGTGCAGCCGTCGATCTTCTCAGTCTGGATCACACCGCCGAGGCGCGGGCGCGATTCGACGATGGTGGCGGAGGCGCCGCCCTTGGTGAAGTAGTAGGCGGTGGCCAGCCCGGAGATGCCCCCGCCAATAATGATGACGCGCGGCATCAGGCGGCTACCTCCAGTGGCATAAGGCTCCGCCTTGTGCATCCGAGCGTAGTTCGGACAGACACTGCGACGGCAGCGGAAGACGTCCAGGCTGCGCCCGGCTGCACAAGGCGGAGCCTTATGCCACCAGCTTCTACCAACATCTCTTTACCACCTCGGCCAACGCCGCCGTGAATGTTGCCGAGCCATTCAAGCTCTCAGGACGCGTCATCACCATGCCTCGCTCGGCCGCATACCCACGGAACAGCACGTCGATGTCGTACAGAACTTCCACGTGGTCGCAGACGAAACCGATGGGCGCAATCACCACTTCGCGTACGCCTTCAGCGGCGTAGCGGTCGAGGCAGGATTCCACGGTTGGTCCCAACCAGTTGCCGCCGCTCATACCCTGGCTCTGGTAAGCGAACTCAAAATCGGCGATCCCGAGGCGCGCCGCCACCGCCAACGCCGTGGCACGCGCTTCGCCATCGTACTGTTCATTGGGCGCGGGCAGACTGTGCGCCGTGAACAGCACCTTGCCGCGCAGACCTCGCAGGCGCTCCACGAAGGCGTCGATCAACAGGGGCTCGACGGGATAGCTGGTGGCCCACTTGAGTTCCACGCCGCCCGCCGCCGCGTTCGCGTGCTTCATGTACAGCCCGACGCTCATCGCCGAATACTGCGGCGCCAGACACATGCACGCCAATCGACCGACGCCCGCGGCGCGGACTTGATCCATACTCTCTTGGATGAAGGGATGCCAGTTGCGCATTCCAAAAAATACGGGAATTCCCAGCATGCCCTGGAGCGCCTCGGCCTGCAAGCGGGTCCAGCGGGTCAGCGGCCCGCAGCCGCCGATGGCGGCGTAACGTCTGGTGACCTCATCCAGCACGCGCGCGGAAACCGGCTGGCCGCCGCGCACAAACGCGAGGTATTGCGCCACGTCCTCTATGCGTTCCGGCGC
>JANYJN010000534.1 GCA_025358475.1 Candidatus Solibacter sp. | reverse complement strand
GTGCTACCGTTAACCCGCTGGCTGACGCTCGGGGCTCTAATCGGAGCCTGGGCCGTGAGGCAGCGGTTGCGCTCAACAGCACAACTTCACGCGGCCGGAGACTAATACTTTGACCGCATCGGGCTGGTTGCCAACCCGCCGCAGGTTGACAACCCAATGCCACTCGTTCTTACCCGGCGGTGGGCACCTGCATAAGTGGTGGGGCGGACTTTTTGGTCCGCGACCGACGCCCCCGCCGGCCTGCTCGCACCCAGATGCCACCCTCGCCGTTCCGGCGGCGGGACTGGGCGTCCCGCGCGGACCAGGGGGTCCGCCCCACCAATGCCGCGGCATTCCCGATGGTGATAAAAACGAGTGGCATTGGGTTGGCAACCTGCGGCGAGTGGGCAACCCGCCACTGGCGCCGGTAAACAACCGGCGCGCAGCTTGCCAAGCTGCCCCACAAGCGAACACTTTCACTCGGTCACAGTGCACGTTGGCCGGTAATGCCTGCTCGTCCCGGCGGTATAGTAGGGGTTCATGAGCAAACTGAATGGGCAGGGCAACCGATGCGGTCTCATCTCCATGACGCTGATTATGGCAATCTCCACGCCGGTAGGGGTCTTGGCCGCTGATCGTGTGAAGTCGGCTGGCGGGATCGTCGAAGGGACCGGCCCGCAAGCATCCGGTCTGCGTGAATTCAAGGGGATCCCGTTCGCGGAACCGCCCGTTGGAGCTTTGCGGTGGAGCCCTCCGCAGCCAGTCAAGAACTGGAGCGGAGTGCGCCAGGCTACGGGTTTCGGCCCGCGTTGCATGCAGCAGCCTCTGTTCGGCGACATGAATTTCCGCTCTAACGGTATGAGTGAAGATTGCCTGTACCTCAACGTCTGGACCCCGGCCCAGTCGGCCAAGGAGCGGCTTCCGGTACTGGTCTACTTCTTCGGCGGCGGATTCGTGGCCGGCGACGGCTCCGAACCGCGATACGACGGTGCCAGCATGGCGCGTAAAGGCATAGTGGCGATCACCGTCAATTACCGGCTCGGCGTGTTCGGATTCTTGGCTCATCCCGAGCTGACCAAGGAATCGCCGCACCACGCATCCGGCAACTACACGCTGCTGGACCAGGCCGCGGCGCTTGCCTGGGTTCACCAGAACATTGCCGCGTTCGGCGGCGACCCACGGAAGATCACGATTGCGGGGGAGTCCGCCGGATCGTTCGCCGTGAGCGCACAGATGGCGTCGCCCTTATCGCGCGATCTGATCTCTGGCGCCATTGGCGAGAGCGGATCCATCCTGGCGAGTTTCGCGCCGGTCCCTCTGGCGGTGGCGGAAGAGCAAGGCCGGAAGTTCGCCTCCTCCCTGGGCGCCTCCGATATGGCTGCACTGCGGGCCCTGACCGCCGCCCAACTTCTGGAAGCCGCGGGCAAACCGGGCGCGGCGCGCTTTGGTCCGGCCATCGACGGCTATTTCTTTCCGGAGTCGCCGCTTGCCATCTATACTGCCGGGAAGCAGGCCCACGTCCCGTTGCTCGCCGGCTGGAACTCCGAGGAAATGAATGGGCGCGCGTTGGGCCTTGCCGAGCCCACTCGGGAGAACTACGAAAAGGCGGTGCGGCGTTTATACGGCGGCGATGCCGAAGCGGTTCTGAAGGAGTACGCCGCGGGCAACGATGAAGAAACCCTGCGGTCGGCCACCGACCTGGCCGGCGACCGCTTTATCGCCTACAGCACCTGGAAGTGGATAGAGCTGAGCGGCAAGACCGGCGGCCAGCCGGTTTACCGGTATTTTTACTCCCGGCCAAGACCACCCATGACACCTGCCATGGGCAATGCAACCGCGGGATTGGCGGGCGGGGTGATCAAAGGAACGGGCGCGGCTGGCACTCCCCCGCCGCCCGCTCGCGGCGCCGTGCATTCGGCCGAGATCGAATATGCCATGGGAAATCTGGATACCAACAAGGTTTACCAATGGGTGCCGGAAGACCATAAGGTCTCTTCGGTGATGCAGGACTACTTCGCGAATTTTGTCAGGACCGGAAATCCGAATGGCGCGGGATTGCCGGAATGGCACCCCGCCAATGCCCCCGGCGCGGCTCCAGTCATGCGCATCGATGTGGAGACGCGCGCCGAACCGGACCACCACCGCGGCCGCTATCTTCTGCTGGATCGATTGGCCGCTTCGGCTAACCCGGCCGCTCGCTAAGCGTTGGCCGGTCCCAATCCGAGCCGCGAACGCCCGCTGAGCGTTTGCCGGTCATGCGGTTATCCAACGGCTCCTAACGTCGCTGCTCTGCTTCAGAGTACGCTGTACGCCCGGATCCTCTCGATTGCTGGGTATTGAGAATCGCCGGGGCAGGGCGGGGCAGGGCATGAACGCCCTGCACCGCCCCGAAGTGCGCTATACTAAGCGCTACTGAAGTAGATCCGCACCCTTCCTTCCTTTATCGGCAAGTGGTTGGCTGATTCCCTTCTCAAAAACGACTAGATGAAAAATTTTTCTGAATTACCCCTTTCTGCTCAATTGACGAGCAATCTCGTGAAACTGAACTTCACTGAGCCCACCCCCATCCAAAGCCAGGCCATCGAGCCTGCTCTGGCCGGCCGCGACTTGGTCGCTACCGCCCAGACCGGAACCGGAAAGACCCTTGCGTTCGTCCTGCCGACAATCCAGTTGCTCCTCAACCAGGGACCGCAACCCGGCATCCGCTGCGTCATTCTGACCCCGACCCGCGAACTGGCCCTGCAGATCACCGAAGTGATCGGGCAAGTGGCCCGCGGCACCGGGATCCACGCCGCTGTCGCCGTCGGTGGCATGAACGAACGTGTACAACTCAAGCAGATTCGCGCGGGCGCCGCCATCGTGGTGGCCACTCCCGGCCGCTTTTGCGATTTCCTGGACCGCCGATTGATCGAATTGAGCAAAGTGCGCATCCTGATTCTGGATGAGGCCGACCGCATGCTGGACATGGGCTTCCTGCCCTCCATCAAGCGGATCGTGTCCGTCATCCCCGCAGACCGCCAGACCATGTTCTTCTCGGCCACCATCGAATCTTCGGTGAAGAAGTTGGTGGAAGCGCACGTGCGCAACCCCGTGCGCATCGAATTGGGTTGCATTACCAAACCCTCCGAAACGGTGGACCTGCACTTCTACGAAGTCGAACAGGATCGCAAGTTCGGCCTATTGGAAATGATGCTCACCGATGAGCAAGGCTCGTTCCTGGTCTTTGCGCGCACCAAGCATGGCGCCGAGAAGTTGGCGAAAAAGCTTTCCCAGAGCGGCTTCAAGTGCGCCGCTATCCACGGCGACCGTAGCCAGAATCAACGAATCCAGGCCCTGAAGGGCTTCCAGGATGGATACTACCGCGTTCTAGTGGCCACCGATGTGGCGGCGCGCGGCATCCACGTGGAAGGCATCGCGCACGTCGTGAACTACGATCTGCCGCAGGTCCCCGAAGACTTCATCCATCGCGTGGGACGCACCGGACGGATGGGCTCCAGGGGTACGGCGTCGACGTTCGGCACACGGAGCGAGCGTTCCGAAGTAGCGCGCATTGAGCGTACTCTCTCTATCAAACTCAAGCGCCGCGACGTTTCCGCGGATATTCCGCAAACACCCCGCAAGGAAGCCGGTCCGGTCATCGTCATGCCGCCGGCCGCCCGGCACGAACAACGCCCCAAATCGTTCCGCAGTTTCTCGCCGAAGTCCGGCCGCCGCCCGGTTCGCCGCGCAGTTTAAGCAGACCCTAAAATGGGGCGGGTCCCTGGGCCCGCCCCATTTCTACGCAATCCCCTTATTGCATACCGGTGCCAGTTCCGTCACCAGCCGGCTGACCCGCGCAGCCGTTTGGCTGGGGTGGCAGATTTCAAATGTGAACCCGGTGGGCGCGCGCGATTTGAGTGTCGTATTGCCTTCTTGAAGGTGGTCCAGCAGGGTGGCACGAATGTCGTCCGAAACGCCCACGTAGACCCACTCCCGGGCATTCGACAGCCCGTAGACCCCAGGCATGGACGGAGCGTTGTTCTGAACTGAAGCCAGGGAAAAAGAAAATCCACCGTAGCCTTCAAACGGCACGTATTTCACTCTTTCTATGGCCGTCAATTCTTGGACGGCGGGACGGGGGGACGGCGCCGGGGACCCATACGGCGCGCTTCGGCTTTGCGGGCTTCGGCCATGGTGCGCGCGCTGGCATGAGCGCGCAAATCATCGTTCGTCAGTTCCAGGTTGGTATCGGTGGCGGGTTCCGGGGCGGACGAGAGTTTGTGCGCGCACAGCGTGGGGCCCTCCTGGATGCCGATGCGGTTCACCAGGAACAGAGCCAAATCGGCCGTCACCACGAAGTGAACGGTCGGCTGCCCATTGGCGACGCCGTCAAATTTGTAGGTACGGGTGTTCCGGTTCTGCTCGAATCCCATGTACCGCAAGTCCATTGCAGCCTCCCTGCAGTTACGCTTCGCCGGCAATTCTTGAGCGGCACGGCCGTGTTGGGACATTACTCCCTAACTACTGAGGGGGTGTCGTGCGAGGCGGCAAGATCGTCGTTGACCGTATCGTCTGTTTCGTTATCGTCGCCCAAGCCGTCATCGACCAGGATCGGCTGCCCGTCTTCGCCGAGGATAGGCAGGCCATCTTCGCCAAGCACGTATTCGCTTTCCTCAGATTCGCTAGGGTTTAGTTTGCGCTGTACCCGCTTGGCAGCCTTGTCGCGCTGCTTCTCCATGCGGGCGATTTCCTTCTGCCGTTTCTGAAATGATGTGCGCGAGCGCGTAGCCATAGCCTAGACTCCTATGCATCGGCGGCCGATCCTAAGCGCCGGCCGCCGTACTGCCTATATTGGGGCCCGTTACCAGCGGGGTTCGCGGCGCTGGCGCGGTCCGCCACCACCACCACCGCCGCTGGGACGGCCACCGCCGCCGCCGCCGCCACCGAAGCCGCGGCCACCACCGCCGCCGCCTTGGGGTTTCGGCCGAGCCTCGTTGATATTGAGCGCACGGCCATCCAGATCAGTACCATTTAAGGCCGCAATCGCGCGGTCCGCTTCGGCGGAGTCCGTCATTTCGACGAACGCAAAACCGCGAGAGCGGCCGGTGTCGCGGTCGGTTACGAGGTTGACACGGTCCACTTGTCCGTAGGGCTCAAAGAGCGAACGGATGGAAGAT
>JANYJN010000494.1 GCA_025358475.1 Candidatus Solibacter sp. | reverse complement strand
GACCGTCCGGGAGCGCTTCCCCGCCCTCCCCTCCATCGACCACCTCGGCATCGCGGTAACATCCCTGGAGCAATCCATCGCCTTCTACCAATCCCTTGGCCTGGCCGTCGCCCATCGCGAAACCGTCCTTACCGAGAAGGTGGACGTGGCCATGCTCCCCGCCGGAGACTCGCGCATTGAATTGCTCGAACCCACTGCCCCCGATTCGCCCATCGCGAAGTTCCTCGAAAAACGCGGGCCGGGATTGCACCACATCGCCTTGCGCGTGTCGGACCTCGACGCCGCCATCTCCCGCCTCCAAGCCGGCGGGGCGCGCCTGCTCAACCAACCCCGCACGGGAGCCGGCGGCCACACGTACGTCTTCGTCCATCCCGCCTCCACCGGAGGCGTGCTGTTGGAATTGATTCAGGAGAACACCCATTGAAAGCCCTCACCAACTCGGTGGGGCGGACCCCCTGGTCCGCGCGGGTCCCCCTGGACCCGCTTCTCGCCACTCCCGGCGCCCGGCGGCAACCTCTGATTCAGGAGAACACTCATTGAAAGCGGAAATCGGTATCATCGGCGGCAGCGGGCTCTACAGCATGCCCGGTTTTGAAGCCCAGGAAGAACTCAACATCACCACACCCTTCGGCAGCCCGTCGGACAACTACGTTCTGGGCACGCTGGCCGGGCGCAACGTCGCCTTCCTGGCGCGCCACGGCCGCGGCCATCGCCTCTCACCCTCGGAGATCAACTTCCGGGCCAACATCTACGGCATGAAATCGCTCGGCGTGGAGCGCATCATTTCCTTAAGCGCCGTCGGCTCGCTCCAGCAGCAGCATCACCCGCAGGATTTCGTCCTGCCCGACCAGTTCTTCGACCGGACTCGCGGGCGCGTCTCCACCTTCTTCGGAGAAGGGCTGGTGGCCCACATCAGCTTCGCCGACCCCATCTGCCCGGAGATGAGCGGCACTCTGGACGCCGCCTGCCGCGCCTCCGGCGTCAACGTCCATCGCGGCGGCACCTACCTGTGCATGGAAGGCCCCGCCTTTTCCACCAAGGCCGAATCCAACGTCTACCGTGCTTGGGGTATGGACGTCATCGGCATGACCAACCTGCAAGAGGCCAAGCTGGCGCGCGAAGCCGAGATCTGTTACGTCACCGTCGCCATGGTGACGGATTACGATTGCTGGCACCCCGAACACGACGCCGTCACCGTCAAAGACATCATCGCCAACTTGGTGAAGAACGCCGAGAACGCCTGCCGCGTGGTAGCCGAGGCGGTGGCCGAAATGCCAATAGCGCGCGGGTGCAAGTGCGGTTCGGCGCTGGCCCACGCCATCCTGACCGATCGCGACACCGTGCCCGCCGCCACCAAACAGAAACTGGGGATCCTCATTGAGAAGTACTTCGTGTGAGCACGTGGCGCGCGAGGTGCTCCGCCAGTGCATCGCCGGTAATCCGCCGGCGGAACTTCCGCGCACGCTGCTGGAGGAGCCCTGCGCCCAGGCGCTCTTTGGCATCCTGATCGAGGGCCTCGGCGACCGCTTCGAGCCCGCTCTGTGCGATGCCTATGCGCGCCTGTTCTCGCAGGCTATTGAGGCTTCGTCACAGGGCGCCGGGCAGAATCCGAACGCGCTGGTGGCGCGCTACCATCGCGTCCGGCTCTGCCGCCCCGTCACATGGCAACCCCAGCGGGTGCTGGTGCTCTCCCGCGTGACCCTCGGGGCGGATGTGGCGGTTACCAGCGTACTGCTCGCTGCCGCCAAACAGGCCTTCCCGAAGGTTGAAATCGTCTTCGCCGGCCCCCGCAAAAATTTCGAAATGTTCGCCGCCGACCCGCGCCTGACTCATGCCGCCGTCGAGTACCGCCGCGGCAGCCTGTCCCAGCGCCTCGCCGTGTGGGACGAACTCAAGGCGCTGGCGGCCACCCCCGACTGCCTGGTGCTGGACCCAGACTCGCGCCTCACCCAGCTCGGCCTCCTCCCCATCGGCGACGAAGACCGATACCACCTTTTCGAAAGCCGCCGCTACGGCGGCACCAGCGACCTGAACCTGCCCGCCC
>JANYJN010000488.1 GCA_025358475.1 Candidatus Solibacter sp. | reverse complement strand
ACGTAGAAATCATAGACTCCGGTGAGCGGCTGGCGCTCGATGGGTTGCCAGTTCGCCTGGCGGTAGCGTCTGCGGTAATAGCTCATGATCGGTTCCGCCGCCAGGCTGACGCCGATTCTTGGCGAACCGCCCCCAACGTTGGCGCGCAGGGTTTTGGCCAAGGAGCGCGCACCGGCGAACTGGCTCCCCGCGGCGTACATGCCGAAGGGGAATTCGGCAACGTAGCGGGCCAGCAGAACGGCGCAGACCGCCAGGAACGCAAGTTGTGCAGCCTTATTGTGTTGCTTGAGGATCACTGCCGTAACTGTAAGTACTGTAAGAGGTATTAGGTAGATGGCACCCGCTTGTGGGAACGGGGTGTGCAACCATCGGTGCGCGGCTATCAGAAACACCAGGGTGAGGGCGAGGCTGGCGCCGCTGAGCGCGACCAGCGCCCCATCCCGACGCCGCCAGTGGCGGAGGAATGCAACTGCCCCGGCCACGCTGACCAGCGCCAGTGCCACGCGCGCGATTGCGCCCATAACCTTAAGTGAAGTTCCCAGGGATACCGCAATGATTTCATTGATGGTTTGGCGCAGGCTGGTAGCACCAACGGCGAGCGTCTTCCACTCCGCGTGATTGAGCGGGATAGCCAGAAGTACGAACGCCGTGAGGAAGAAGATCAGCACCAGGACGCGACCGGAGGATACCCCGTCCGACCCACTCTTCGACCACGCCAGGAAGACGACGAGGAGGGCACAGGCAGGCGCGGCGAACGCCAGCGTTGCCGACACGCTCAGGCCTAAACACACGGCGGCCAGGTTGAGCTTTTGTACGCTAAATGATTCCACCGATTCGAGTATCAGCTCCAGCGCCCACATCCAACATGCAAGGGCCATGCCATAGCCACGGGCTTCGCTGAGAGCGTCGACCACCAGCGGATTGAGGGTAAGGAGTCCGATCACGGCCAGGAACGGCAGGCCGTCGCCGAACCAGCGGCGCGCCATACGGAACACCACCCAGAGATAGAAGACGCCAGCCAGCAGGCTGGGCAGGCGCAGGGAAAGCTCCGTCAGGTGGAATTGCGAGGTTGAGATTCGGACCAGTAAAGTATTGAGCACATGATTGTTGACATCGAAGCGGGTGAGCGCTTCTCTCCACGGGGCGCCAATGAAGCGGTCATAGTTCCAAGCCTCGCCGGGGGTGACGGATTGCGTCATGGCGCGGTACAGGTTGACCGCGAGCAGTGCCGCGAGGAACCAGCGCGCGGTCTTAATCGATGCGGTAGAAGTGGGTTCCATTGGCCTCGGCCAGTTGCGTGATGCCCCAAAAGGTAGGGTACTTCTTCATGTCCGCGTATACCATGTCGCCTTCGTTGACCAGCAGGAAGCGGAGACCTAAGGCCTTCATTTCCCGGGTGGCGGCGCGCCGTATGCCCGCCGGAAAATCGGTTTTGACCAGTTCCGGCGTGTCGGTGAGGGGCACCCACCTCCCAGAGTCCAGCAGGACTTCTACCTGCAAGCGGGCGGTCCAGGCGGGGCCGCCCTCGAGGACCACCTCATCGAGGCGCTGTGCGGCCGGGAACTCCACTTGAAGGCGCGCGTGAGGTGCAATGCCTTCCCAGGTGGACCAGCGGGTGGCGTAGTTGTTGTCAAAAGCCAACTGCACCTCCCACCCGTTGGGCCAGGCGCTGAGGCGCCAGGCGGGGGAACGCGTCAGTTCCCTGCCCTGGAAGCGCAGCCGCATCTCGGATACGGTCCAGAATTCGGTCCCCTTAGCAATATTCACTACCCTTACTCCGCTGGTGGTTACGGGTAAAAACTTAAAGTGCTGAGCGAACTCCGGTTTGTGGGCTTGTGGGGCCCAAAGGATGTCTTGTGCCAAGTTGGCCAGGGTGGATTCATAGGAGACGAGGATATCACGGTCGATATAGGCCTGCGGCTGTCCGGCAAAGGAGAAAATGCGCTCGCCGCGGCGTACCTCCAGTTCGATGGGCACCTTGAGGGCGTAATCCCCGATGTTCTTTAGGATGTAAGGCGCCACGGGATCCAAGCGAAGGGCGGCGCGCACGGGAGCTGAGGAGATGCGCCAGTTCCACGGGTCGCAGTAGGTGGAAAGGATGGGAGGCCAGCAAACCAGGGCATCGAACAGTATCAGCGCGGGCAGCGCCCCCGGGACCTCGGCCAATCCGATGCCCATGGCGAGGGCCAGAAACGGCGCACAGGGAATGAGGAAGCGAGTGCCGGTGTTGAGGTAGGCGGGCAGCGCGAACACGAGAGCGGCGAGCAGCAGGCGGCGGCCGGACTTAAAGCGTAACGCGAACAAGCCGAGGGGGGCCAGGAGGAATACGGGGCCGACCATGCCTTCGACAAGTCCCCCACGCAGTGTGAGTTGCAACGGAATCTCCCAGTAATGCTTCATGCCTGTATAATGAAGCAGCATATCTGCATAAATACGTTCCATCCCGGCATGGTAGTAGGGATTAGGGAACCAGGAGTTTAAAAAGGGCGCGAAAGGATTGCCTAGCCAGAACCAGTTGCGCAGCGTCCAGGGAGCGACCATCACGACCGCGGGGATCAGCAGGTAAAGGAGATTGCGCAGGCTGGGAAAACGCCGGCGGGAGAACCAGACCCAGGCAATGGCGAAGGGTAGCGTCAGGAAGGCGGTGTATTTCGCGCCGTAAGCGGCACCTGATAAAAAGCCAATTATAATGAGCAGATTGGGTGAGTTAGACTCATCCCATACTTGAAGCAAGTAAAAAACTGCAAATATCAGCGTTACAACGGCCAGATCGTTGTAGGCAGAGACTCCGTCCTTGCCGATCACCGGGCTAGCGAAGATAAGAATGGCGGCAAACAGTCCCGCTTTAGGATAGCCGAAGCGCCGTCCCCAGCAGACCATGAGCAGCGGTAGCGTGCAGAGGTAGGTAAAGTGGACCAGCGCGGCAGCGGAGTGACGGCCGAAGGTAAAGGCCACCAGGAACAACATCTCGGTACCCTGAGACAGGTAAGCGTACATGCTGGGGTAGTCCCAGACGAAGCCGTGATGGCGCCACATGCGAACCACGTTCCCCAGGTGGTAGCCGGCGCCGTCTGGGCTCACTTCTGGCGCCAACGCATTAAAGAAGTAGTAGATGAAATAGGCGCTAAATATAAGCGAAAAGGCGGCCATCCACATCAGTGGAACGGCTGGGAGACTCGTCCTTTTCGGGGCACTTCTGGCTTGCCGGAGAGCCAGGACGATGGCTATCAGGCCGCCCCACTGGAATACCCCTTTGCGGGCTATGTGGAGGGTACAGAGGATGGCGACGAGGAAACTGAGACACCCGGCGCCCGCGACGAACTGGAACAACGCGGCTTCCCAACGGTAGAGCGTGAGGCGCAGGCGGGCGAGCAGGAGAGCGCCGAGGGCCACCGAAAACGCGACGGTGAACGCAGCGCCGAATAGAATGTTCGCCACTTCGCGCATTTAATGAACGAATCCGGCGCTGCGCAGCAGGAAGGATAGTTGGGCGCCATCGTCCGGGGAAATCCAGCGAGGGTTGGCCTCGAAGGTCACGCGGACGAACTTGTCGGGCTCCACAAGCCCATCGGGTACCGGTTTTTGCAGACGATAGTCGCCGGCATGATCGCAGCGCACGGCGCCCAGAGTTCGGCCGTTGACGGCACAGGAGACGGTGACGGGACCGGTCACCTTGTAGGTGACTTCCGGGATGGCGAACTCGGCGGTAAAAATCAGGTGGCGCACGTCCTTCAGACGGAAGCGGAGTTCGGGGTGGGTGAACGCCCAGCGGCGGAATCCGCGGTCGGGACTGATGTCGTTGACCAGGTAGTCGTCCACTACCGGGTCGTCCATGTAGACGAAGGAGTGGATGCCATCCGGGTCGGGCCCGAGGTCGAGCGAGCCCTGCGGCGGGGCGGCATATACGCCGGGCTGCCGGCCGCAGGCAACGGTCAGGAGCGCGACGATAACCACCGGCAGTACTGGACGAATCACGAAATGCGAGTATAACAGTCTGTTAGGCACCGGGCACGGGTTATACTGCGGGTGCCTCACTCTGCAAGATGGAATTTCTCGACGATCTGCGCTACGGGCTGCGCGGGCTGCGCAAGAATCGCGGCTTCGCTGCGGTGGCGGTGGTTTCGCTGGCTCTGGGGATCGGCGCCAACACCACCATTTTCACGCTGCTGAATGCCATCTTTCTGCGGCCGTTGCCGGTACGGGATGCGGCACACCTGGCGGCGTTATACACCACGGACCCGCGGATTCCGGGCCGGCTGCTGTGCTCCTATCCGAACTACCAGGATTACCGGGATCACAATTCGGTGTTCTCTTCCCTGCTGGTGTACTCGGCGCTGACGGTCAACCTGACGGGGCGGGGCAACCCGCAGTTGCTGATGGCGCACCTGGTTTCGGCCAACTACTTTTCGACGCTTGGGGTGGACCCGGTGGTGGGACGCGGGTTCCGGGGCGAGGAGGACTTGCCTGGGGCCGCGCCGGTGGCGGTGATCAGCCACGGGTTGTGGATGCGGCTGTTCGACGGGAACCGGGACGTGGTGCGTCGGACCATCGAGATCAGCGGCCACCTTTACAGCATTGTCGGAGTGGCGCCGGAAGGGTTCGTGGGAGTCAATCAGCTCAACGGGGCGGACATATTCTTACCGTTTTCGGCCTATCCACGGGTGTACCCGGCTCCGGGGCTGGTGGCACAGCGGCGAGCCCTGCTTTTCGCCACCGTGGGGCGGCTCAAGCCCGGGGTGAGCGTCCGCCAGGGGGAATCGGCGATGCAGAGCCTGGCGCAGGAACTGGAACGCGAGCACCCGCGGGAGAACAAGGGGCGGCGGGTCAGGCTGACGACGGTGACCGAAGCCGCCGTCAATGCGCGGATGCGTCCCGTAATGGCGCAAGCCGGGGCCGTGCTGATGACGATTTCCGGGCTGGTGCTGCTGATCGCGTGCGCCAACGTGGCGAACCTGCTGCTGGCGCGGGCGAGTGGGCGGCGCAAGGAGATCTCCGTCCGGCTGGCGATGGGCGCAAGCCGCGGCCGGCTGATTCGGCAGTTGCTCACAGAGAGCGTCCTGCTGGCGATTGCCGGCGGCACGGGCGGCCTGGTAGTGGCTAGCTGGGCGCGCGACCTGCTGTGGGCCTGGCGCCCGCCCATGTTCAAGCATGCGGGCTTCCGCCTGGATCTGGATCCCCGGGTGCTCCTGTTCACGGCGGGCATCTCTCTGGCGACGGGAGTGCTATTCGGCCTGGCACCCGCCTTTCGGGCGACCCGCACCGACCTGGCGGCCGATCTGAACGAAAGAGCCGGGGCGCCGCGAGGATTCCATCGCCTTTGGCATCCGCAGGCCGCACTGATAGTGGCGCAAGTAGCCTTCTCGCTGGTGGCGCTGATCGGCGCCGGATTGTTCGCCCGCAGTCTGCGCAACGCCGGGCAGATCGATCCGGGTTTCGACGCCGCCCATCTGGGCATCGTGGCTTACAACGTGACGGACCAGGGGTATAACGAAGGGCGCGGGCGGGAATACCACCAGCGCGCGGTGCAGAAGGCCGCTGCGGTTCATGGGGTGGTTTCGGCGGCGCTGGGGCGCGATGGCCCGTTCCACGTCGCCTCGACCAGGATGGTGCTGCTGGAAGGCGAAGCAAACGCGGTCGCTGGGCAGGGGCGATCGACCTTGACCAGCGTGGTGTCGCCCGGGTATTTCCAGACGATGGGGATTGGGCTGCTGCGCGGGCGGGATCTCCGCGCGGCGGATACCAAGACCACGCCGCGGGTGGCGATGGTGAATGAGACCGCCGCGCGCGCGTATTGGCCGGGTCAGGACCCGATCGGGCGGCACATCAGCTTTGCCGGCGAAGGGCTACCGGTGGAAGTGATCGGCATCGTGAAGACGGCGAACTACCTGGCCATCGCCGAACCGCCGCAGCCGATGGTGTACCTTTCGCTGGTGCAGTATTATTTCCCGATGGCCGTGCTGTATGTGCGGACGGCCGGAGATCCGGCCGCGGTGCTGGGCGCGGTGCAGCGCGAGGTGCGGGCGCTGGACGGCAACCTGCTACTCCAGGTGCAGAGTGTGGAGACCTCGATCCGCGAACTGCTGTGGGCGCAGCGCCTCTCGGCGGGCCTCCTGGCAGTGTTTGGCGGCCTGGCGCTGGTGCTGTCCATGATCGGAATTTTCGGGGTGATCTCGTACTCGGTGCGGCAAAGGACGCGGGAGATCGGCGTGCGCCTGGCGCTGGGCGCGACCGTGGGGGACATACACCGGATGATTCTGCGGGAAGGGTTGCGCCTCGTAGCGATCGGCGTGGTGGCGGGCGGAGGGGTGTCGCTGGCGGCGGCGGGCAGGGTGGGCAGCATGCTGTTCCTGAAGAATCCGCGCGATGTCCTCAC
>JANYJN010000485.1 GCA_025358475.1 Candidatus Solibacter sp. | reverse complement strand
GGCGCTGCGATGCGCCAGATTGCGCACTTCGTCGGCAACCACGGCAAAACCCATCCCGGCCTCTCCGGCCCTGGCGGCTTCCACGGCCGCATTCAGCGCCAGGATGTTGGTCTGAAAAGCGATTTCGTCGATCACGCGAATGATCTTGGAGATCTTTTCGCTGGATGTGTTGATTTCTTTCATGGATTGGACCATATCTTCCAGATTGTGGTTGGCATCCGCCACGCGCTGGGCCGTCTCCGTCATCAGCCCCGAGACACTGCGCGTGTTCTCCGCATTGCGGCGGGTGATCGCCGTGATCTCCGTGGTGGAGGAAGCCGTTTCTTCAAGCGTTGCGGCCTGCTCCGACGTCCCCTGCGCCAGCGACTGGCTGGCGGAAGCGACCTGTCCGGCCGCCGCGGCTACCTGGCGGGAGCCTTCCAGGAGCTCTGTGGCCGACTGGCGCAGCGTCGAGTTCGCCTTCCGCACAATCCCCAGCGCCACTACAGTTACGATCGCCCCGAGGCCGAGGAGGAGTAGCATGATCCAGCGGCTAGTCGATACCTGACCTGCCGCCGCCTGGCTGTCAGCCTTGATCAGCCGGTTTTGGACTTCCATCAGTTTGTCGCAGTCTTGTCCGAGCGCCACATACTGCGGCTTGATCTTTGAGAGCAGCAGTTTGGTGGCGCCATCGGAATCGCCGGCATCCACCAGACGTTCCATTTCCGCATAGGCGGAAAGCCAGACCGCCATGCCGGCCTCTATGTGGGACGCGAGCTGCTTGCCTTCCTCCGTGACGAGAAGAGGGGTAATTTCGCTAAGCGCTTTGCGGAATGCGGAAGAGTTCTGGAGGAAAAGTGTCTTTGCCGCGTTTGCCTCGTTGGCCTCCTTGGCATAGGTGTACAGGATTGCGCCCCGCTGGCCGGCCGCCATGTTCGCCCCGGCGGTGTTCAGCATTCCGGCCAACTCGATTTTCCGCGTACTCTTTCCGGTGGCGTATTCCAGCAGCGCCTGCAAGTTGCCCATGGTATGAAACCCGAACCAGACGGTTACGGCCAGTACTGCCGCAAGCGCGGTAAAGGTTCCGTTGATCTTGGCGCCAAAGGTCATATTGTCTCTTTTCATGTGAATCAATTCCCTGTCGATGCCGCCTTACCGCAGCATCGACTTCAAGTTGTGCATGTCCTGAGTGGACAGAACGCGCTCGATATCCAACAAAATTTTGACCTTGCCCTTAACCTTGGCCATGCCGAGCAAGTAGCCGCCGGAGTACTCCTCGCCGAAATCCGGGGTGTCTTCGATCTCGGAACCGGCAAGGTTCAGCACCTCGCTGACGCCGTCCACCACAATTCCCATGAGGACCGTGCCAGACTCCCCCTGGACCTGGGTCACGATGATGCAGGTACGTTGCGTGTATTCGGCCGCCGGCAGGCCGAATTTGAGGCGCAGATCGATCACGGGGACCACCTTGCCCCGCAGGTTGATTACTCCCTTAATGTGGGCCGGCGTCTGGGGTACCGCGGTGATCTCCTGGAGCCCCATGATTTCGCGCACTTTCAGGACGCGGATACCGAACTCCTCATTGGAGAGGTGGAAGGTGAGATACTTGCCGGCGCGCGCATCGGATTGATTCGCGGCGGCATCGTTGACAGCCATCGTCGTTGACATAGATTGCTCCAGGGAGACCCGTTGTCAGACATCCAGCGCGCAGGCTGAATTCCCGCTGTGATGGACGGAGTGGGCCTTTTCGCTCGGCGCCAGACACATCTTGATCCGCAGCAACTCCCCGTCCCAAAGGAAACGGACGTGAATCCACTCGGCGGCGGCGGCGCTCCGGGTCTTGAAATTGCGCCCGAATACCACCGTGGGAATGCTCAGGCCGAGCGGACCGAGTTCTGCTTCGAGATCGGTTTTGACGCTGCCGATAATCATGTTGGTGATCTCGGCGACGGCATCGAGCACGTCTTCATTGACGGACTGGGCCTCGGTCATGAGCATTGCCGAGCAGAGACGGCAGGCCATCGCCGCCGAGCAACTCAAGCTGCCGGTGCCGGCCCAGCTTCCGGCGAGGCCAATGAGCGAGACCACCCCATCGTTGGGCTGGGACGTGGCCCCTTCGACGGTCCCTTCGACGGTCACTTCGCCGCTAGGCAGTTCGGTGCCCAGCATGGTCGAAAAGACGTCAACAGTTGACCGGATGAGGGATTGAGCAATCATGCTGTGAAGGTTCATAACGTTGCCGCCGGCTCCAGGATTCCCATCAACTTCTCTTTGATCTGATCTGCGGTGAACGGCTTACGGACGTATCCGGCGGCCCCCAGCCTGACCGCCTCGGCGACCTTGGTTTCACCTCCCTCGGTGGTAATCATCACCACCGGTATGTTTTGCCATTGAGGGGATGCTTTCAGGGACGCCAGTAACTGCAGACCGTCCATCTTAGGCATGTTGATGTCGCTGAGGACAAGGTCGATCCGATGCTGCGCCATCAGCGCCAGCGCCTCCTGGCCATCGCCCGCCTCATGGATGGTCTGGATGGCCATACCAGTCTGGCGGAGCACGCGCGTCAGAATTTTGCGGATCGCCGCGGAATCATCCACCACTAAAACGTCGGAATCCATTTGCCTCCTTACAAAGCTATTCATCGGACGAGAACCGGTTTTTCATTAGATCGGTTGGCAGAAAAAACGTAGATGGCGCGAGAAATCCGGTTGGGTGGGGGCGGGCGAGGTGCGGGCTAAAGGTTTTTCCGCGCCCGGCCGATAAATGTTCCAGGAGCCTGGATTGTGAGCAGACAGCTATCCCAGCAGGAAATCGAACTTTACCGCGGGCGCTTCTTTCTTACGGCCCTGCAGGTTCTGGAATGCCGCGTCGATTTCCTGCTGGGATAGCTGTCTGCTCACAATCCAGGCTCCTGGAACATTTATCGGCCGGGCGCGGAAAAACCTTTAGCCCGCACCTCGCCCGCCCCCACC
>JANYJN010000483.1 GCA_025358475.1 Candidatus Solibacter sp. | reverse complement strand
GGACCCGCAATTCCAGAACACGCTCCACGAGCACCGGGCCATGCTCGCGGAATGGTGCCGCAAGACGCACGATTCGTTCGCTGTTCCCGCTGTTCCAGCCGGGTAATCCATATGAATGCGCAAGCCATCACACCCCGGAGTTTTCTGGCCGCCGCAGCGGCGGCGCGATTTCGACCTGTCCGATATCGTCAAAGCGCTGGGGCCGCACTGCGCTATTCAGTAGCACCGGCGAAAGGGGGATCCGGCGCAGCGAGGGTGGACCTCCCGGGATCGGAAAGGCGAAGGCGGGCGGAGACCCCTACTCGCTCCCCCGTGGTGGCTCCAAAGGCAAGCTGCCGGCGTTCACGCGAAGAAACCGGATCCCGCCCGGTCGAGCCCACAGGCTAACAGCGGCCATTGGGGCGGCAGTCTATTTCATGGCCGCGAACTTCTTGTAGAGGGACGCGATGCCGGCGCTGGCAGTGTCGCCCGAGTGGATGACGACGCGATAGCGAAAGTGCGCGTGCTCGCCCGCTTGAAGTACCAGAGTGCCGTCCTTGGTCTTGTCGTTCAGAAAATCCCGTACCCCAAACGGGTTGGCCGAGAGTAGTCCATAGCTGCGCGCGTGCCAGTAGGTGGGGAACCGGGTGCTGCTAGGGTGGTCCATGACCGCCACCCCGACCTTTTCCCCTTCAATCACGCCACAATAGTCGACCCACTCGGACCGCTTGCCCCACACCTTTTCTTCGCCCTCGGCGCCCTGGGCGTTGGTCATCTTCCCGGTCCGCTTGACTGTCTGGGCAGCCTCGGGATGGTCGATGACCGCCGAGTGGGGCTCCTCCAGCACGGTTGCCAGCCGCATGGCGAAGGTGCCTTCCTTGGTGTCGTTGAAAGATACTTTCTCGACAGCCGTGAGGTCAATGTCCACGTCCACGGTCCGGAGCTTCGGATCCGAGTAGAAGATCATCTTGCGCGCTTCGGTGATGATGGGTTTGCCCGCCGGGTCCAGCCAGTCGAAGATGGCGTCTATAGTGCCGGTCTCCTTGGCGCTGTTGACGGAGACAAGTCTCTTCAGCACGACGCGCCCCTGCCGCGGGCCGGTCGCCTGCAGCGTGGCCCAATAGTTGTACCCGTTGACATCCCCGTGCCCGAAAAACAAACCTACCTGGTGTGGATGGTCGGTGCTCTCGCCGGGAATCTGGCCGATCGGGTTTGATCGCGTCACCACCTTTCCCGAAGCCGATCTCATCGGATGCAGGTATGGCCGGTTAACGCCGGGACCACCTATAAAAAATGTGCCGAAGGGCTTTCCGTCGATTACGACTGGAATCTTTTCCTGGCTCGATGTGAGCTTCACCTGCGCCGTCGCCGGAAGCGCGCCCAACACCGATGATAAGAGAAGGCAGGAAAATCTGGTCATGCCGGCACTACACCATAATGGCGCCCGAAAATCAACCGCGCGTCCTGGCAGCAGCCGCCTTTCGCCAGCGGAGACACAAGAACGCCGGCGGCGAAGTGCGACCGCCGGCGCCACGGTGTTTCGCTACACCTTCTCCGGCACCACAAACGGCGCGCGGTAGGCGCGGGTGAACATCTTGTTCGCCTCCGCGTCCCCCTTGCAGGTCAATGTGGCCGGGTCGAAATACAGCGTTCGCCCCAGGCGGTAGGAGATGTTCGCCAGGTGAATCAAGGTCACCGAGGGCGCGCCCTCTTCCATCGGCGCGTTCAGGTCCGAGTACTTCCGGCTGCGTACCGCCTGGATGAAGTTGGCCCAGTTGTCGCCGCCACGGGGGTTGGTCGGAGCGGGTCCCGGCTGTTGTTCTTTGCCGAGGAAAATCTTAAAGCCCGGCTTGGCAGTGCTGAGATATCCCTTCGAGCCGTAAACGACGTTGCCCACGCAGGTTCGCGAGCCCGCGGCCGGTCCGGCCATGGGGTCGGCTATATCCTCAATCCCGCCCTCGCTGTTCGAAATCCAGTGCCGCACCTCGAACTCCAGCAACTTCTTCTTCCCGCCCTCGTCGAACTCGAAGCTGGCGGTAATGGTGTTGGGCGTCTCCTGGTCATCATCGAACATGAAGTGGCCGCCCATCGCGCTGATCTTGGTGGGATATTTCACGCCTAACAGCCAGCGCGCGGCATCGATCTGGTGAACGCCCTGATTGCCGAGGTCGCCGTTGCCGTAGTCCCAGAACCAGTGGAAGTTGTAGTGGAAGCGGTTCTTCGTGAAGTCGTGCTTGGGCGCCGGCCCGAGCCACAGGTCATAGTGGACCCCGGGAGGCACTGGCGATACTGGAGTGCGGCCGATTGTGTCACGCCACTTGAAGACCAGCCCGCGAGACAGGTACACGTCGCCGATCACGCCATCGCGGATCAGTTTGACGGCTTCCTGCATCGCCGTCGATGAGCGCCCGTTGGTCCCGTGCTGCACCATGCGGTTGAACTTCTTAGCGGCTGCCAGAAGTTGCTTCGCCTCGAAGATGTTATACGCGCACGGCTTCTCCACGTACACATCTTTTCCGGCCTGGCAGCCCCAGATGGCTTGCATGGCGTGGAGGTGGTTGGGCGTGGCGATCGAGATGGCGTCGATCGTCTTGTCCTCCAGCACCTTACGCAAGTCCGTGAACCCGGCCGGGCGTTTCTTGGTCATCTTTTCGGTCTCGTTCAGACGCTGTTCGAGGATGGACTCGTCGACGTCGCAGATGGCCGCGATCTCTACATTGGGCATCTTGGCGTAGGCCCGCAAGTGGCTCTGACCTTGGCCGCGAACTCCTACGCAACAAACCCGAACCGTATCGTTCGGGCTAGATAGAGCGCTCGCGCTAACGGCGCCGGACGCTGCTACCGAACTCATCAGGAAGTACCTTCGGTTCATCGTTCTTTCTCTCCTCGGGAGCCGTCTCAAAGAGCGCTGTACTTCCGGCACAGCACCGCGATGCTTGCGCTCCCCGCATCGCCCACCGTGGACAATCACGCGC
>JANYJN010000443.1 GCA_025358475.1 Candidatus Solibacter sp. | reverse complement strand
CCTCAGGCCTTAACGAATGCCAGGAGGTCGGCATTGAGTTGATCCTTGTGAGTGTCGGTCAGGCCGTGGGGTGCGCCTGCATAGACCTTCAGAGTCGCGCTCTTGACGAGTTTCGCCGAGGCAAGACCCGCGGCGCCGATGGGCACGATCTGGTCGTCATCGCCATGAATGATCAGGGTCGGCACGTCGAATTTCTTGAGGTCTTCGGTGAAATCCGTCTCGGAGAATGCCTTGATGCACTCAAGCGCGTTCTTATGGCCGGCCCTCATGCCCTGGAGCCAAAACCAGTCGATTGTGCCCTGCGAGACCTTTGCGCCGGGACGGTTGAAGTTGAAGAACGGCCCGCTGGCGAGGTCTCTGTAGAATTGCGAACGGTTGGCGGTACAGCCGGCGCGGATTTTGTCGAAGGCCTCCATTGGCAGGCCGCCGGGATTGGCCGCCGTCTTCAGCATCAGTGGCGGGACCGCTGAAACCAGTGCCGCCTTGGCCACACGTTTCGTGCCGTGGCGGCCGATATAGCGGGCCACTTCACCCCCGCCCGCGGAGAAGCCGACTAGAACCGCGCGTTGGAGATCCAGCGTTTCCATAAGAGTCGCGAGGTCCTCGGCGTAGGTATCCATGTCGTTGCCAGTCCAAGGCTGGCTCGAGCGCCCGTGGCCGCGACGGTCATGGGCGATCGAGCGATAGCCATGGGATGCCAGGAACAACATTTGAGCTTCCCAGCTATCCGAACTGAGGGGCCAGCCGTGGCTGAACACCACAGGCAGTCCCTTGCCCCAGTCCGTGTAATTAATCTGCGTACCGTCTTTCGTTGTAATCGTACTCATTTTCTTGGCCTCCGTTTTTGTCGGCGGGGGGCGTCGACTCCCATTCACAACAGCCACACTTTTTTCCGGCCGGGTAGGCGATTCGCGCTTCCACTCAATCTGACCGCCCCATGCCGCCATAAGATCGCGGTAAAGATTACGGTCTGCCATCGATTGTACATCCGACTATTCGGCGCAGCCGCCCGGCGATTACGGAGAAGGGCCAACCCTCACTGCTTCGAGTACGGAATAGCCCGCAGATGTCCCGCTGTAGGTGTGATGATTCGCACACTTACTCTATTCTTCACCAGCTAACTCGCCATAATGAGCCATCGCTGATCTTCTTGGATCAGATTATTCAACCCGTGCGGCTCAACCTGAAAGGAACGCCCATTTTGGCCTTTGGCTTGCAAGATTAACTGCGGGTAGGCTGTTCCGGCGGTGACCATTTTTGCTGCTTCTGGAACATCCTTAGCCGCGCCGAAGAAGAGCAGCGTCAGGTGCGGCACGGGACAGCCTCCAATCTCGTCGTCGGAGTTCTAGCCAGGCTTACAGCCGATACCCGGCTCTCATTGTACTTTTGAAACCCATGGGCCGTTCCTCAGCCGGTGAGAGTCTGACTAATGTACAGTTTCGAACAGACGCCGTGCCAGCCGGCGTCCTATATTAAGTAACGGCTATTAATGGATATTAATGTTCCCTTTCGCCGGTAAACGGCTAGAGGAGATCTGTAACTCGGTAGAAAATTAGTGCAGTTTATGCACTGTAAAAGAGGTCTCGCCCGACGCCTCTGGGGGTGATCAAGGGCGAGGGAGAAACAGATGGCGCACAACCACGTTAATGAATATCAGATCAAAATTGCTCACCAGGACGGAACTGAGGAATTGACGACCGGGTGGATGAAGAGCGAAGAGCAGCTTGCTCAGGCGATGATTACTCTCCAGACGGCACACGGCAAAGCCTACTGGCTTCGGGTCCGCAACGTTCTCTGTTCCGACTGCATCGAAAACGAACAACAAGTAATAATGGAATCTCCCATTACGGGTATTCCGTCTCCGCGATACCGGCCCCACAATTCCAATTATCTGCTGGCGCTGGGGTCAAGAAGCAAGTACGAACTGCTCGATGGAGTTAGCGGCAGCCGGCATTGAGGAGAAGTTGTCGGGGCGTATCAATCAACCGACGAAGCCGCGCGCGCAATTCGCACAATTTCTTGACCAATGTCCTCCGGTGAAAGAACCAAGTCTATGCACCCGCTCGCTATTGCGCTTACTGGCATTTCCGGCTGACCGGCCGTGTCCAGCTTCTGCGCGATGGTAATGCCTCCCACTTCTTTTATGCCGCACAGTGCCGCGGCCCCGTCGCCATCATATCCAGAGACAATGACAGCAATGAGTCTGCCGTCCCAGTGCTCCGTTAAAGAACGCAGAAAGACTGTAATCACGTCGGGCCATCCCCTCGGCTTGGAGATCGGCTTTAGACGGAACTCTCCATCAAGAACGTGCAGATCGCGCTGTTCCGGGATGATGAACACACGGTTCGGCTGGATGAGTAATCTTTCCGTGATCAGTTCGACCGGCATCTGTGTGTAGCGCGGGAGAATCTCGTGAAGATGGGTGGCCACGGTTCTCAGATGATTTACGATGACGATCGCAACACCCATATCGGCCCGCAGATGCCCTAATAACCGGGTGTAGGCGTCGAGGCCCCCAGCCGAACCGCCCACGCAGACGACGGGAAAGTCCTTTGCGAAACCGTTAGCTTTCATGGATACACTCACTCCGCTCCGAATTGTCCATTTCAGTATGCAATGTTTACGGTGCTCCGGGTTTAAAAATAACCTGGCGGTTGCGGCCGTGGCTCCCCGAAGAGTGGCCGACGCGGCACACAGGAGTGCGTGCGCCACCTCTGCCAGCTAGCCAATGTGAAATTGCTCCTGCGTTGGCCCTAAGCAATCGGCAACGCTTGCCGAGTTCCCGGAACCTACACTGCCGCCATCGCCCGCCGCGGTTCGAACGTGTACCCGAAGCCGCGCACCGAGTGAATTAGAACAGGCGCCGCCGGATCCTGTTCCACCTTCTGCCGCAAGCGGAGTACGTAGACGTCCACCGCCCGGTCGGTAATTGCGCGATCCTGTCCCCACACCGAATTCAGCAGTTGTTCGCGGCTGAATACCACGCCTGGCCGGTTCATCAGAAACTCCAGCAGGCGGAATTCGGTGGCCGTCAACTGCAGCGCCGTCCCGTTGAGCCGCACCTGGCAACTGGTGCGGTCCAGTTCCACGCCGCCCGCCTCCAGAATGCGCGCCGGGGCTGCCTGATTGCGGAACTGCAATTTGATGCGCGCCATCAATTCGCGCACGAAGAAGGGCTTCACCACGTAATCGTTGGCGCCCAGTTCCAGCCCCACGATACGGTCCGTTTCGCTCGCCCGCGCGGTCAGAAAAATCACCGGGATCCCGGCCAGATCGGGATCCTTCCGGATGCCCTTACAGATATCCAGGCCATCCGAATCCGGCAGCATGATATCCAGCAGAATCAGGTCGGGACGCTGTTGCCGGCACAGGTCGATGGCGCCCTTTCCGGTGTGCTGCCCAACCAAGGAGAAACCTTCCTTTTCCAGGTTGTACCGCAACAGGGCAAACAGGTCCGTATCGTCTTCGATGAGCAGGATTTTTTTCATGTTCTCACCGTCACCATACCTCCGCGAGTGTTACGGCGCGGTTAAGAGGCGGTGAATTCGGGATTAAGCGTCGTCCAGCCCCAGCGCGGCCCCGTTCACCGGCAGCGTGAAGGCGAACGTGGACCCTTCGTGAACGCGGCTTTCCACCCGCATAGTGCCACTGTGCGCCGCCACCAGGTGTTTGACGATGGAGAGGCCCAGGCCCGTGCCGCCCAATTCGCGCGAGCGCGCCTTATCCACGCGGTAGAAGCGTTCGAACAGCCGGGGCAGGTCTTCCTCGGGAATTCCCACTCCGGTATCGCGCACGAAAAACTCCACCATGGAGCCTTGCGGCTGAGCGCCCACCGAAATCCTCCCGCCCTCCGGGGTGTACTTGATGGCATTCGCCAGCAGGTTGCTGAGAATTTGCGAAACCGCCTCGCTGTCGCAGCACACCACGGCATCCTCCGGGGCGCGTTCCTCCGTCAGTTGAATCCGGCCCTTCTCCGCAATCGGCCGCATCATTTCGAAGGCGTCGTGAATCAGCGCGTTGGCGAAATGGATTTCGAATTCGAACTTCTGCCGCTGCTGCTCCACTCGCGAAAGCGTCAGCAGATCCTCCGTCAACCGCGCCAGCCGCTCGGCATTATGACGGATGATACTGAGGAAGCGCATGTTGTAGTCCGGGTCCGCGATCGCCCCGTCGATCAGTGTCTCCGTGTACCCCTGGATCGAGGCCAGCGGGGTACGCAATTCGTGCGAAACGTTGATCACAAAATCCTTGCGGATGCGTTCCAGTTTTTCGAGTTCAGAGTGCTCGTGCTGCAACTGCGCCATTGTCTGTTCCAGGTTTCCGGCGGTTTCGTTGAGTGTCTGCGACAGTTGCCCGAACTCGCTCGAATCCGTCTGCGCCAGCCGCGATCGGAAGTTGCCTCGCGCCAGTTCGCCGGCGTGCGCCATGATGGTAGCGAAGCGCTTCGAAATGTAACGCGCCAAAACCGCCGCAATCAGAATCGCGGGCAGAAACGCCAGCGCCGTGCTCACCAGAATTTTGCCGCGGATCTGGCTCACCTGCCGGTGGATCTCGGCCAGCGGGAAAGCTATCCGGATGGCGATCCGTCCGCCCGCTACCGGGACAGCCACGTACAGAAACGACACGCCGATGGTGGCGCTGTGCCGGATATCCGACCCCGATCCGTCGCGAAATGCCTGCGCCAACTCCGGCCGCGTGCGGTGATTTTCCATCCCGCCGGCGTCCGCCTCCGAATCCACCAGCACCTTGCCATCGGCGCGCACCACCGTGATCCGCCCGCCGGCCGCCCGCGCCATGCGCCGCACGCGGTCCACGTCCAGCGTTTCCGGCGCCCCAAAGCTCAACGCCAGCATCCGCACCTTGTCCGTCAACTGCCCGGTCAAATTCTGTATGTAGTTGTCCTTGGCCACGTTGGTGGCGAAGAAGTCCACCGTCACCAAGGCCAGCATCAGGAGGCAAAAAACCCCCGCGATCAACTTCAGGAAGATTCTGCCAGTCATACGGGTTCTTCAAAACGGTAGCCGAAACCGCGCACCGTGGTCAGGTAGCGTGGGTTGTCGGGTTGCTCTTCGATCTGCTCCCGCAGGCGGCGTATGTGCACATCCACCGTGCGCGGCGTGACGTAGCGCGACTCGCCCCACACCGCTTCCAGAAGCTGATCCCGGCTGTAGGCGCGCCCCGGATGCATCAGAAAGTACTCCAGCAGGTTGAACTCGGTGGAGGTCAGCGAGATCTCGCGCTCTCCCAGGAATACGCGCCGCGCCGTGCGATCCAACCGGAACGGGCCGATCTCCTGCGATGCGGGCTCCGTGTCCATCTCCTCGCGGCGCAGATGTGCCTTCACGCGCGCAATTAGTTCGCGCGGGCTGAAGGGCTTGGTCATGTAGTCGTCACCGCCGATTTCCAGTCCCAGCACCCGGTCCACTTCGTCCGACCGCGCCGTCAGGAACAGCACCGGCGTGCGCCCCAGCACCGCCGATTGCCGGATCTGCCGGCACAGTTCAAAGCCATCCACGTCGGGCAGCATGACATCCAGCAGAATCAGATCGGGTTTGGCCTGCTCCAGCGCGCGTAGCGTGCCCTTCGTTCCCCCCAGGATCTGCGGCTCGTACCCGTTGCGGCGCAGGTTGTAATCGATCAGCGCGGCCAGTTCGGCTTCATCCTCGACGATGGCGATTTTCTTCGGCATGGGACGTGCCTAGGGTAACAGGGTTGGTACGTCCTGCGGGAGTGACCTATTTCCCTTATTATTCATTTAGGCGCTCCCGGTCGCGGCTCGGATTGGACGTCGCACACCCCGTCCGCCACTTCTTCAGAACAGCCGGAACCTGACCATCTTCAGCGGGTTCTTCTTCAAGCCCTTGGACAGTTCCTGAACCTCGCGCGTCGCTCCAGCCAGCGTTTCGTTCAGTTGTGGGTTCACCATCAACTGTCCGGCGGTGCCCTGACCCGAATTGATCTTATCCATCATGCCGTCCATCCTGACCGTCAACTCGTCGAAGCGCCCTTGCAGTTGGCCGAGCCTGGCGAGGGAACCCTTGCCTGCACCGATCTCGGTCTGAAGCGTGTGGAACTCCCCGGCGGCGCTCTCCAGGCCGTCCTCAAATTCCTTCAGCCTGGCGGACGTAACATCCGCGCTTGCCATGATCTCGTCCAGCCTCTTCAGGAGACCCTGCAAGTGTTTGTCCAGCGGGTCTTCGTAGAATAGCTTGGTGACGGTACCGTGGCCGTGCCGCACATCGGCCATCAATCGATCAAGTTCGCCAGAGACCCCCGCTCCAGACTGCAATTGCGGATCTTGCACCAGCTTGCCGATCACGCCGCCGCCCTTGTTCACGTTCGACATCAGCTTGTCGGCGCGCGTGAACACCGCCTGCAACCGGTCCAGTTGCACGCTCATCTGCGCCATCATCCTGGTCATATCCTGCGTCTGGGTGGTGCCCAATTCGGCACCCGCCTGGACGTGCCGCGCACTCCGCCCCTGGCGAATGCCGATGAACTGTTGTCCCAGCAGATTGTCGGAAGCCAGGCCCACTACCGAATCCACCGGAATCTCCCGCAGGTAGCGTTCTCTCACTTTCATATCGAATTCGATTTTCCGGTTGGGGTCGCGCGAGTTGGTGAGTTTCTGACCGTCCAGGTAGCCGATGGGGATGCCGTTGAGCCGCACCTGCGTGCCGTCCATCAGGCCCGCGGCGTCATCCAGGAAGGTGCGGAGTTCTACGTAACCCGGCGAGAAATCCTGGCCGCGGAACAGAAGATAACCAGGTACGGCCACAAGAATGCATCCGCCCAAAACCGCGATCGCCACTTTCCGCTTAGAGGACCGCACGGTTCACGCCTCCGCCCGACGCCGATCATACCATCTGATCAAGCCTACCAGCACCAGGACCATGGCGACGGCGATGCCGGCGATGTTCCAGCCGTTATGGAGCAGAAAGCCGTGGGCATCCTCGCCCAGGCGTATGCCGAGATACGCTTCACCGAAATAGCGAATCACCCGCGCCAGCAGGACAACGGCCAGAAACCGGCTCACGGGCGTATGCATGGCGCCGGCCGAAATCACGAAGACTTTGAGCGGCAGCGGCACGAAGGGGGTCACTGCCGGGATGAAAACCGTGAGCAATCCGTAGCGCTGGAACCAGAGCCGGAACTTCTGCCGCTTGCCGTCGGGCGCTTCGTCGCCCACAAAGCGCCGGAGGCCGTAGCGCGCGGTGCGGAACAGCAGCAGGTTGCCCAGCATGGAGCCCATTGTAGCGGTGGTGGCGGCGATGTATGCCACGTGCGGCGTCTTCACCGCCAGGTAGATCACCAGGGCGTCCACGCCGCCGAACAGCGGCACGCCGAGCGAATCGAGGAGCCCAATGACGAACAGGCCCGCCGGTCCAAATGCGATCAATGCGTCGCCAATACTCTTGAGCAATGCTTTATCTTAATGTATTCCGCGCCGCGGATCGCAGCTAGCTGACTTGCTTGGGCCGCGCATCGCCTCGGATAAGCGTTATACCATCGCCCTGTCCGCTGGCCATCCCAAAGAGGCGCTTCACAGCAAATCCGGGAAGCTCTTGCGCAGCTTATAGAACCAGGCGTGGCCCAGCAGACATACCACTATCGATACCAGCCACAACTTCCACACCGCGCCGAAGGCGGGCGCGTGATTCTCCAAGAGAATCGACCGGTAGCCGTGCACCAGGGTATAGATCGGGTTCTTAGTCAGAATCCCCGCCGCGGCTGGCGGCAGCTTGTTCTCCGGGTAACAGATGGGCGTCAGAAAAAACCAGAGCGTCAAGATGAAGCCCATGATCTGGCCCAGGTCGCGGGCGAACACCCCCAGCGCCGCCAGAAACCAGCTCACCCCGGCGGTGAACAGAATCTGCGGGATAAGCAGGACCGGCAGCCACACCAGCGCAGCCGGCAACGTGTGGTTGATGGCCAGCAGGAAAGCGCAATACAGCAGAATGGCGAACATCTCCGTGATCAGCCCGGCCACCACCAGATTCACCGGCAGCGTCTCCACCGCGAAGACCAGTTTCTTGACGAAATTGTGATGCTCCAGCATCACGCTGGGGGCCCGCCCGGCGGCCTCGCTGAAGGCCAGCCACGGCAGCATGCCGGCCAGGAAATAGAGCCCGAAGCTGCTCCAACTGGCGTGCGGATCGTAGCGGTCGCGCAGCACCACGCCGAAGACGAAAAAGTAGGTAAGCATCAGCAACAGCGGGTTGATGATGGTCCAGAACGCACCGCCGAAACTGCCGCGGTACCGCCCCAGGATGTCGCGCCGCACCATCACGCGGATCAGGCTGCGATTGCGCCACACGGTGGATACCGGATAGACGAACGCACGGCCGAGGGAGCGCACGGCGCCCTCCCGTGCGAGCCCGGCGCGGGTGGCCACGCGCACCCGGTCCACGCGCGCCGCGCCGTTTTCGGTGGACGTCTCCACCAGCAGGAAGGGCCAGCCCTGCTCGTAATACCAGCAGAGGTTTTCGCGCATCGGCGAAAGCAGCACCTGGTAGGCGCCGTCTTCGGCGGGCAGCGCGATCTCCAGGCGCACCGGCGTGGTCTCGCCGGGCTTCACGTCGCTCTCTGGATGCACCCGCGCGCCGTCGGCGATCAGCGTGCCGGTGGCGGCGTCGAAGAGGTGATAGCCCACGCCGAAACCCTCGCTCGGCCGCCACGTCCCGGCCGAATCGTTGCGCACCAGAAAGGCTGCGCGCAACGTACGCGTACCCGCGTCCAGCCGGACATCGGGCTCCAGGTAGGCGGCGTTCATGAGTACAGCCACGCGGGATAGCGTTCCCGCACCGCGCCCGTTTTCTTGCCAACGGCGTAGATGCCGTCGCCGCGCAGGTCCGTGCTCAGGCGGTAGCGCTCCAGCAGGTGCAGAATCCAGCCGAACTCGGGATGCGGCTGGTCGCGGAACTCGCCCGTCTCCAGCAGCGTCACCTGGAAGCCGGAATTCTCCAGCAACTGGTGGATCTCGCGCGGGGCGTATTCCCGGTTGTGCCGCGCGTCCACCTCGCCGGTGCCTTCCGCCGGCCGGATATAGGCGTGGAAGAATCCGGGATGATACCCCTGTAGGATTCCCGAGATGCCGCGCAGCGCGGCGATATTGGGCGTGGTCAGCACCAGGTGGCCGCCCGGCTTCAGTATGCGGTTGACCTGGCTCATCAGGTGCATCGGGTCTTCGAACAGGTGCTCGATCAGTTCGCCGCAGACTACGGTGGCGAAGTGCCCGTCGGGATAGGGGAACACGTCCTTCTCGGCATCGAAGTGATCGATCTCGCACTCGAAGGTTTCGCCCTCGGCGTTAGTGACCGTGCGATGGTCGGTGCGGCCCAGTTTCCCGTAGTAGCAGCCGCGCACTTCGCCGTAGCCGAGTTGGTTGCGCAAGGCGGGCGTGATCTGCAGGTACGCGCCCATTTCCAGGATGCGGTCCCTGGCGTTGCCGGGAGGCGTGATTTCGAGCGTCTTGAGGAGCCGCGTGGAATGCGTGTTGAGGTACGCGGCGGATGCGTCGCCGGCGGCCCAGCCTTGCAGATATTCCAGGGTTGGGACAG
>JANYJN010000432.1 GCA_025358475.1 Candidatus Solibacter sp. | reverse complement strand
GCTGCCAACACGAGGTCTTTGCCGCCAAAGGCGCAGACCAGAAGCAACAGGCTGGTGCGGGGCAGGTGGAAGTTCGTGAGCATGGCGCCGGTCTTCAGGAAGGGCACGCCGGGATACAGAAAGATGGCGGTTTCGCCTTCGAGTTGGCCGGTGCGGGCGACGGTTTCCAGGGTGCGTACGCTGGTGGTGCCGACGGCCACCACGCGGCGCGAGGCATCTATGGCCGCGGCGTTTAACGGCGTGATGCGGTAATGTTCGGTGTGCAACCTGATCTGTTCGACGATCTCTTCGTGCAGCGGTTGAAAGGTTCCCAGGCCCACGTGTAGGGTGACGAACGCCTGTGCAGCGCCCGCTTGGCGGCAGCGGGCCAGCACCTCGGCGGTGAAGTGGAGTCCGGCGGTAGGCGCAGCGACGGAACCCTTCTCGCGCGCGAACACCGTCTGGTAGCGATCGCGGTCGGCGGGCGAATCGGCGCGCTTGATGTAGGGAGGGAGTGGAACGTGGCCAATGCGCTCGAAAGTCGCATAGAGATCTTCGGCGCCGTGAAAGCGGACGGTGCGCTCGCCGAACTCGCCGCGGGCGACGATCTCGCCTTCCAAGCCCTCATCGAACGTGATGCGTTCCCCCACCGGCAGTTTGCGGCCGGGCCGCACCAGTGCCTGCCAATCGCGGCCGTCCTGCGACACGCTGCGCAGCAGAAGGATTTCGACGGCGCCGCTCAAGTGCTCGCGAAGCTTTGGGTTGTTCTTGCCGATGGGCAGCGCGTGGATTCCGGCGCGGTGGCCGAAGAGGCGTGCGGGAAAGACGCGGGAATCGTTGACCACCAGGCAATCGCCGGGGTGCAAGTACTCGGGGAGGTCGCCGAAGACGCGGTCTTCCCAGCGGCCGTCCTCGCGGTGGACCACCAGCATGCGCGAGGCGGCGCGGTCGGCCAGGGCTTCCTGAGCAATCCGCTCCTCGGGCAGGTGGTAATCGAAATCGGCCAGTTGCATGCAGCTTTCACTGTAGCGGAAACAGGTCCAGTTGCTCCTCCTCGGCCCAGAGTTTGGGACGGTATTCGGTAGCTCCGGCCGTGGGGCACGCGGATCCAAGAGTCGCGCCAGTTTCTCTTCCAGCGTGGTGACGGTGATATGCACGCCGAGCACGTTGCGGCGGGCAATTTCGCGCAGCAGCTCCAGATCGCGGACGCTCAGGTCGCTCTTGGTGGCCGGAGGCTTATCCCACCCTACGCCAACGCGAGGTTCAAATTCTCAATAGCCTCGTCAACTTCCGCCGTATTTTTGAAACCCACCGTCACGCTATCGACGCCCGCATTATTGAACGCGAACCGCATCGCCGCCTGCCGGTCCTGACGGGAGGTGAACGTACCTTCTCCGACCAGCTTCATGCTGATCACACCCATGCCTTCGGCGCGGACCTGCTTGACATGGGTGACCACCTCGCTCACGTTCCCCGGCCCGCTGGTGGCTTGATCCTCCGCGTCCATTTTGGCGCCGTTGTGGTTCATCCGGATCATGGCGATCTCCAGCCATTTGTTTCCCGGGAACCGGCGCAACGCGGGCAGACCGTGTACCGACGCGCCGTGCCCCACCACCATCTTCTTCGACTTCGCTTCCAGAATCCCGTCCTGCCACTGCACGGTGTCTGCCGGCCAGGTGGCCACGTGCAGGTAGTGCAGCAGCATCACGTCGAAGTAATCGGTATTCGCCAGCTTGCGCAACTCGTCGATCTTCTCCAGCGGATTCGTCCCCTGGCGGGTCGTCACCTTGGACATCAGCCGGTAGCTATCGCGTGGGATGCCCTTCAGCGCCACGCCCAGCATCTTGTGCATCTCAGTGTAGGATTCGGCCGTTTCGAAGAAGCGAATGCCCCGGTCGTACGCGTGGCGCACCAGCCTGGTGAATCCGTCCTGCCCCAGTTCGCGCTGCGTTCGCCCACTCACCGACCCGGTGCCAAAGGCGAGCCGCGTCACTTTGACGCCGGACTTCCCGAGCGTGACCCAATCCGTAGCCGTCCCGCGCGCCGCCCGCAAGGGCAGAGCTCCGGTTCCCGCCAGCACACCCGCGGCGAATCCGGTCTTCAAGAAATTGCGTCTGGAGCAAAGTGGCATTGTTGCCCTCCGATTGGCAATATATTATCACGAGACTGGACGGCATAGTGACGATTTCGCGGAATCGGAGGCAGCCTCGGTGATGCCTCTTACGCCCGCACCTGATTCCGCCCCGCGCCAGGCTGGCGAAAACGAAGAGCGGATCCTGATCCGCCCACAGGCGGTCTCCGTACTCCTTGACTGCCACGGCTCGCCCCACCCGTGAAGAGCCCCATCAGGCGAACCTCAATGGGGCGCCGGAGCGGGCTTCGGTTTGCGCAGATCGTACACGTACATACTCCAGCCGATCTTGGCGACGGGCTCCCGCAGGCGCAGCGGCGCCAGCGCGTTCAGCGGCACGTACACGCCTTGTAGCGGAGTCACGTTGGCAACGCAGTATTCGTCAATTTCATCCCAGCCCTTCTGGTCGAGAGGCCCGGGGTAGCCCATTTCGTCGATCCCGTAGTAGCGCATCTGCGTATTGCCGAAATAGAAGACGCGGGCGCGGCGCTTCCCGGTATGGGCGTCCAGCCAGAGGCCCAGTTTCTTGACGTCCTGGCCCCAGTCGATATTGGAATCCACCAGATATTCGGGTCCGCGTCCCGGCCCGCCAGCCAGTTCGTTGAAGAACGCCAGATAGTCGGGCGTGATCCGCGCGCACTCCGCCATCTGCAATGCCACCAGCGCCGCCAACGCGCAGACTCCCGTCCGCCAGTTCGCGCGCGTGGCGAGCCACGCCGCCGTGCCCACATATAGAAACGGGTAGACCGGCAGGATGTGCCGCATCCCGATGTTGATGCCGCTGGTCATGCTGAAGACAAAATAGAACAGCGGCGGCAGGGCGAGGCCCAGCGCCATGGGGGAGATCCATTCCCGCCGCCACGCCTGCCACAGGCCCGCGGCCAGCAGCAACAGCGCGGCCCCCAGCGCCGCCACGGTGCTCTTCACCGCGAACACCACCGGGAAGTAATACCACCAGCCGGTCTCGGAGCGCATCCCCAACAGGTAGCTGGAGTGCCCGCCCACATTGTGGTCCGCCACAGCATTCAGCCCCAGCAGATAGGCGTGCGCCGGCAGGTGAAACCACCGTCCCAAATGGAACAATGTACTTCCGATGACGTTGTTGCGCGCCACGAGCGTGGATAGCCGCGGCACGTTGGTGCGGAAACAGCGCACCGTTTCCGGCCAGTAGATGACGGCCGCCATGAGGATCACGGTGGCGGCCACTGTGCCCGCGGCGACGGCGGCGCGGCGCACCGGAAACTCCTTCGGCCGCCGGATCCAGCAGGCCGCGTACAGCACTATCAGCGGTGGCAGCAGCAGCACGGCGGAGAACTTAGTGATCAGCGCCAGTCCGATTGCCGCCGCGGCCGAAAGCAATCGCCGCGGACTGGCCTCTTCCAGGTACTCCACCCAAAGCACGCAGGCGAAAAAGAAAAACACCGTCACCGGGAAATCGGTGGTCACGTAGCGGCCGTGCGCCATCAGATTCGGGTCGAACGCGCATAGCGCGGCCGCCGCCATCCCGGCCGCCGGTCCCCAGCGCCGCCGCGTCCACCAGGCCACCGCGCAGGCGAACAACAGGGTCAGCAGAATATTGGCGCTGCGCGCGGCCAATAGAATGGAATCGGCATGGCGCCGGTTCTTGTACAGGAAATCGATCCCATAGTTGACCTGGTCTTTCCGTTTGCCGTCCGGCGCGTAGGGCTCGGCGGTGAGGCCCATCAGCGCCAGGGGCAGGGCACTGACCATTTTCACCAGCGGAGGATGTTCCACGTTCCAGGAATAATCACCCAGTTTCAGATAAGAATAGCCCGCCACAATGTGGATGCCTTCGTCCCAGGTCTGAGTTTCGCCACTTGCCGAACGCACTTCGAGCGTGCCTACAATCACCAGAATCGCAGCCACGGCCGGCCAGAAAAGATGTCGGATGGTCATCCCCGCACCAGGATAGCAACCACCGACTTCTTTTTGGTGTACACTGGAACAGACGAAACTTTGAGCTTTTCTTCGCTTCCGATCATTCCGATTCTCGACGAGAGAGTTCTCCGGGGCTCTCAGCCCTTCGTGTGTCTTCCCAACCTCCCAACAAACGTATAACCAATGTATCCAGGCAGAAACTTTCCTCCTCGCAGGCAGAATCGCAGAGAGAACGTGAATGAATCGATTCGCGTTCGTGAAGTTCGCGCGGTATTCCCGGATGGCACCACCGAGGTGATGCCCACGGCTGCCGCGCTACGCAAGGCGCAGGATCTGGGGCTTGACCTCGTGCTGATCGCGCCCACCGCGGTGCCTCCCGTGGCCAAGGCGGTGGATTTCGGCCACTACCAGTACGATCTGAAGAAGAAGCAGCACGATGCTCGCAAGAAGCAGCACGTGGTGCAGGTCAAGGAACTGAAATTCCGTCCCAACACGGACGACCACGACTACGATTTCAAGAAAAACCACGCCATCCGCTTTCTACAGGAAGGCAATCGCGTGAAGGCCGTTGTGCAATTTCGGGGACGTGAAATTGCCCACGCCGATCTCGGTAAGAAGCTCCTCATGCGCTTCGGCGCCGATCTCACCGCCTACGGTACCGTGGAAGGCATGCCTCGCATGGAAGGCCGCAACGCCCATGTGCTGATCAGCCCGGTGAAGACCTTCGTCAAGGGCGAAAAACCCGAGAAGCCCGAGAAACCCGAAAAAAGCGACAAGCCGGCCCCTCCCGCGGCTTCCTAGGGGCTGCTCGCTGTACGGAGTACGGCATCGTGCATATCGCCCCCCCAGTCGCATGATAAAATGCAAGGAGAGACGTCCCGTGACAAGTGGGATCTCTCCGCTGGCATCCGGTGAACATGTACAACGCCTTCTTCGGCTTCACCCAAAATCCGTTCAACATGAGTCCGGACCCTGCGTTCCTCTTTCGGAGTGCGCAGCACGAAGAAGCTCTCGCCAGCCTCATCTATGGCGTGCAAAGCCGTAAGGGATTTATCGCCCTGACCGGCGAGGTGGGCACCGGCAAGACCACCATGTTGGAGTGCCTGCGCGATTTCCTCAACGCCCAGCAGATCGCCTTCGCCTCCCTGTTCAACTCCCGCCTCACCGTCGAACAGTTCTTCGAACTCCTCGCTTACGATCTCGACCTGCGGTGCAACCGCCTCTCCAAAACCGAGGTACTACTCTCCCTGAATAACATGTTGCTGGAACGCGCCGGCGCCGGGCGCACCACCGTCCTCATCGTAGACGAAGCCCACAACCTGGAGTGGGATGTTCTGGAAGAAATCCGGCTCCTCGGCAATCTGGAGAATCGCCGCGGCAAACTGCTACAAATCATTCTGTCCGGACAGCAGGAACTGGACCGGAAACTGGAAGCGCCCGAATTCCGCCAACTCAAACAGCGGATAGCCCTGCGATGTACCCTGCGCGGGTTCATCAAGGAAGAGACCGTGGCCTACGTGAATTCCCGTATGGCCCGCGCCGGCCTGAAAAATCAGACCATCGTGAGCCCGCGCCTGCTGGATGAAATTCACTTCCGCTCACAGGGGATCCCGCGCCTGATCAACGCCATCTTCGATAACCTCCTGCTCACCGCTTTTGCCATGGAGAGCAAGGTAGCCACCATGGAGATGTTGGACGAAGTCACCGGCGATATGCGTCTGGAATACCCCGGCAAGAATCCGTTCCGTCCCGATTCGAATTATCCGGAACAGATCCTTCGCCGCCCCGATGTGCGCTTTCAGGCCGACTAGGTATCACCTTAGTACTTTTTGCGCTACTGCTGCAAGACCGCATAAAACTCCTTCAGTTCCATCACGTTCCGATGTAAACGCTCCCACCTTTAATGCATCTAAGGCCCTTTTGCTCGCACACCGGGGCATTGATTACGTTACACTTCGGGTAAGATAGCAGGCACCAGTAAGGTCTTTGTGCGCCAGACGACCTACCATGCGGGGCTTGACCGGTCTTTGGGAGCGGAGGCAGTGCAAGCTTTTGAAAAAAGGAGATTCATTCACATGCGTCAGTTTTTTGCCGGCAAGTTCGCGTTTGTCGCGGTTTTCGTTCTGTTTACCTCCGCCTTAACCTGGAACCTCGTGCAGGGTGCCAGTGCAAAAGTCGGTGGCCATTTCCTGGCGGTACCGGATTTGACGCTGCTCGCGCATAGCCCGAGCGTTCCGCCTGACCCGTGGGACGGCGGACTCCGTGTGGTGCATAGCCCGAGCGTTCCTCCCGACCCCTGGGACGGCGGACTCCGCATGGCGCATAGCCCGAGCGTTCCTC
>JANYJN010000425.1 GCA_025358475.1 Candidatus Solibacter sp. | reverse complement strand
GGGGGGGGGGGGGGGGCCATGTGGGGATTGAACCCACGACTTCCAGAACCACAATCTGGCGCTCTACCAACTGAGCTAATCCCACCACAAGGAACTTCCCTTTTTTTCAACGGTGAATACGTGCACCCTGCCGGAAGGCGGGGTCGCAGGTTAAACCTCTAATCATTTGCAGGAAGCCACGGTGGTGGCGCTCAACGACGCGGACGCGGAGACTATGCTCTGGCACCCGGGCTACGTATCGTACAAACTGGGGCACGATGTTCGATGAGACCTGGAGAAGGCCAGGCGCCATGGAAGCCAATAGGCTGTTCCGCAAGGAATGTCCCGCGGGGTACGATTGCCGAAAGTGTGGAGTGGTGCGAGAAAGTTGAACTAGTTTCACGACGTAACACTTGTTTCCGATCTTAAGATCGTAAGCTTCCGCCGGCAGGCCGAAGCGGTGTTAGGTAGTGTTACATTTATTCTTACTTGCTCCCAAACAAAGATATCTTTCCTCTAATGAAGTCTACTCACCAAGAGGTCTCCGTAGGGCAACTTACAGAGCCGATGTAACCTGGCCATGGGAAGGCCCGACTCGCCCAGAGGTGAGGGCTGCCGATATCAGCCAAGGGCCCGGCCGTACATCGAGACCGTTCCGCGGAGGGGATTATTTCGTGAAGATTCCGGCGTTCAGAAGTGTTACTCCAATATTGCTTTGTACCGGTTTGGGTATCTCCATGTGCAGTCCGGTTTTCGCCGTTCCCGCGTTCGCGCGCAAGTACGGACTGCCCTGTTCGGCATGTCACGAAGCCTGGCCGAAGCTGAATAACTTCGGCCTGGTATTCAGGGACAACGGCTACCAGTTGATGAACGATCGGGACGCGCCGATCTTTCAGCACCCCGCCTATTTGCCTATCAGTTTTCGAGCCACTCCCCAGTGGCATCGTGAATCGACTAACCGCGTGGCCGTGGACATGGTTCCGGGAGATGCTAAGAGCGGCCAATCCGAAGCGAAAATCACTACCTCGGGGTTCGATTTGTCGGGGCTCGATTTGTGGACCGCCGGCACCCTGGCCAATAATATCTCCTTCCAGTTGCTTCCCTCGGCTGATGCCACCGGCGCTTTTCACTTCGAGTCGGCCTGGATCAGGTTCGATAACCTCTTCAAATCCCGGTGGGTGAACGTCAAAGTGGGCAAACACGAGTTGGATACCCCAATCTCGGAGAAGCGCTTTCTTACGCTGACGAGCAACGGCGGGTTTTACCACCTCTACCATTCCACCCCCATCGCCAGCGACATCAACAGCTTTGGCGGCATCGGGAACAACCAGTTGGGCGCCGAGTTGATGGGGCATTCACAAAACAGTTACACGCGTTACGCGGTTTCGGTGCTGAGCAGCAATGACGGGCAGCCGGGTCTGCCCACCAATCGCACTTATGACGTCTACGGTAACTTCAGCCAGGCGTTCGAGGTGCCGCACCTGGGAGTACAAAGGGTGGGCGGCTTCGGTTACTCCGGCCGGTCTCCCACCTACTATCTGACCTCGGGCGGGCAGCCGATTCCGGGTACGGGACGCGGTGACCAGTCGTTTTACCGCGCCGGCGCGTACGGAATCTGGTATGCCGGGAAGTTCGACGTCAGCACTCTCTACATGCATGGCAAGGACAACGTGCTACTGGGCACCGGGACTCCCGCCAACCAGCTCGACACCTTGCCCGACGGCGCGCAGGCGCCGGTCTGGAACGGCGCCTTCGTGGAGGCGCACTTTACGTACTCACCGCAACTCGTCCTTGTAGGGCGCTACGAAACTATCCGCGTGTCGCAACAGGCGCTGCCCGTCGGCACTGAGCTAAGCAACGGAGTGGCCCTCACTAATAATTTCGGTAACACCGATGCCTGGGTGGCCGGATTCCGGTACTACCCGATTATGACCAGCCGCGCGGGCCTGGCGTATCACATGGAGTATGCCAACGTCCGCACCACCGGGGCCGCTGCGGTCTCCGGCCGCGATGTTCGCAGCTCCAGCGTATTGCTTGGATTCGATTTCGTTTTTTGATGGGAAGCGCGGAATTGCGAAAGAAGGAATTCACTATGTCGAAGCTAAATCATGCATGTGCGGTGGCGGTAATCGCAGGGGCGGCGCTGGTGGCCGCGATTCCCAGCCAGGGAGCCGAGGTCAACGTGGGAGGGGTGAACGGCGAGGCGGCGCGGGGCAAACAACTCTACCGGCGCTACTGCGTTGGCTGTCACGGCGCCAAAGGAGACGGGCAGGGGGACAACGCGCCCTATATGGACCCGCGGCCGCGCGATTTCACCACCGGCAGTTTCAAATGCCGCTCCACGCCGACCGGCACCTTGCCCCTGGACAATGATTTGTTCGTCACTATCGGGCGCGGAATCTTTGCCAGCAGCATGCCGTCCTGGAAGGCGCTGACGGCGCAAGAGCGTGCGGACCTGCTGGCGTATGTCAAGGATTTCTCTCCCCGGTGGAATGTCGAAAAGCCGCAACACCCGCTGGAAATTCCGCCGGAGCCACCCGGCACGGCGGAGAGCGTAACGCGAGGCGGCAAAATCTATGAGCGTATGGAATGCTGGAAGTGCCACGGCAAGGACGGCAGCGGGAACGGGCCGTCGGCAACCACGCTCACGGACAACAAAGATCGCGCGATCATCCCCTACGATTTCACCACGGGCACGCGCTTCAAGTGCGGACGCACCAATGAAGAGCTCTACAAGATCTTTATGACCGGTCTCGATGGAACGCCGATGCCCTCCTTCCGGGACAACCTGCCGCCGGACGAGGCCTGGGACCTGGTGCACTATCTGCGAACGCTGCAAGCGAGGGTAAAGCAATGATCACCATGCGT
>JANYJN010000420.1 GCA_025358475.1 Candidatus Solibacter sp. | reverse complement strand
AGGCGGGCGACTTCGTCGAGTTCTTCGAGGCGGACGACGGCAAAGGTGGTGGCGGTGAATCCATGCTTGCGGGCGTTTTGGGCAGAGCGTGATTTGCCTTCCGGGGAGCGAGGCCCGGTGGACTGGGCGGCGTTGGCGCGGTTGGCGGCGAGTTGTTTATCGGAGACAGGCTTCTTCATGAGGTCCTCATGGTTTGAGCTATAGCATCAGGAGGGGGGCGAGTCTGAAATAGGAATGGAGTAAGCGACGGGAGGGGAAGGAGTTAAGTCTTTGAAGTTGGAGTCAATGAGATTCGAGGAATGAGCTTCACAGGGCTTGGGAGCTGGCGGCTCAAAACAACCAATACATGGGGGTTCACCACCACCCCCTTAGCCAGGGGTGAGCGCCAAACCATTGGACTCGCTTGATTTAGCGTTTGGCCCACGCCTTGCAATACGGTTTAGCAGGAGGTGGAAAGGAAGATGAAATCCAAATTGCTTGTTTTGATCTTAGTCGCAGGAGGCTCGCTGGTTGCTCAAACTCGCTTTTCGGCCAGCATCGGCGGTTACGCACCGGGCTATTACTCGGCCCCGCGCGGGTATTATGCGCCGGATCGCGCGCATGTGCTATACCGCTCCCCTGGTTGGGGTGGCGCTGGGTATTGGGGTGAAAGTCCCGAACGGCAGCACGAACGGGCTGAACAGTATGGTCTCCACAACCATCAACAGGGGGAGAGATACATTAACGGGGACAGCCCGGAATTATGGGAACATCACGCGCAGGAACAGCGGGAACTGCGGCACGAGCAATGGCACGAGCGGAGCGGTGATCTCGACGCTGGAGAGGGTGCAGCCCATGGATCCGCGCGTGATGGCTACTACCGACAGCGCTAGGTGTGAGGAATTGGGCCCCGAAAACGCAGGGCCGGCCCGCTGGTACCGCTGCTGATGGCAAAGGCGTCTACTGAATGGAGGGAAGCGACATGAAACGTTTTTCGAATGTAATTCTATTGGGCTCCGGCGTCCTGGCTCTTAGCCTGGTGGCCAATGCGCAAACCGGAGGTACCTATTACCCGCAGCGTGAAGATCCCTATTATGGGAATGATCCCAAGAGCCGCTATAGCGAGGATGGTTATTCCCGGCAGAGAGGTTATGACCCGAATGCAAGCCGTTACGGGAATGACCGCGAGCGCTATAGGAGCAACGACGACTCACTGATAGGACGAGTTTTAAACGATCTCGCCCGGGCCGCTGGGAATGCTCGTGTCGACGGGCATGAGCGAAAGCACTTTCACGAGGCGGCGGAGAAGCTCCAGGCATTCGAAAACCGGTGGGCTCGGGGCAAGTTTGACCGCGGCCAACTGGACAAGGCGATTCAGAATCTGGAGCACCTTGTGGACGCGGATCAAGTTCGGGGGCGTGACCGCGATATGTTAGCCCGCGACATGGAGGATTTGCGCCAGTTTCGTGCCAACGGCAGCCGCTACACTAATGGCTACGGGCAATTCGGCGATGATCGTTACAACCACAACCGGCGCTACGACCGGTATGGGCGCTAGCGGTCAACGTTACTTTAGATCACCCGCTTAGGCGTGAAGATATTATCCTCGTGGGTTGAATCCTCCTGCGGGCGCGGCAGCCGGACTGACGATGACAATCGATCGAAGCGGCGCAGTGAAGACGGCAATGAAACGCCTCCGGTGATTACTTCTTGGGTCAGTATCCCTCTGTGCTGCCGCGTTCGCGGCGATTGCGCTTTTTATTTTGAATGCCCATGGATTTAGCGCCAGCGAACCACCGGGCAGTGTGGAACGTTGGATCGCCCGGAGGGCCTTGGCGTACGCCCCCCGCGTGCCGCGCCGGCACTGTTGCCCTCGCCCGTTGCCGCAGGGCGGGGCAGCGTCGAGTGAGACTCGACGCTGCACGCGGGAGTGCGTGCGCCACGGCTGCAAACTGCGAAGCGATAGAAAGTTTGACTGGGAAGTCCGAACTCCCGCATGCTAGACTTCTCCAGGAGGTCCGGAAATGCACTCAAAAGTTGTCCCTCTCCTACTCCTTTGGCCGGTACTGGGTGCGGCCCAAAACTTTCGAATCATCACCGTCGCCGGCACCGGCACGTTCGGGGGTGACGGGGGTCCGGCTACTGCGGCGCTGATAAACCCGGTAGCGGCCGTGGCGGCGTCACCGGACGGTACCCTTTATGTCTCGGACGCGACAAACTATCGAATCCGGAAAATCGCCCCCTCCCGCACGATCACCACGTTGACCGGCACGGGCAGCGGAGGATTTTCGGGTGACGGGGGGCCGGCCGCAGCCGCCCAGATCGCTGGATCGTATAGCATGGCCTTGGATACGCTTGGCGACCTCTACTTTGCCGATAACGCGAATCTGCGCATCCGCGAGGTGACCGCGGCAGGCGTGGTCAAAACCATCGCCGGGAACGGGACCTGTGGGACGACGACATCCGGCATGGCGGCATCCAACGCACCTTTATGCGATGTGGGAGGAGTTGGCGTCGACACGCAGGGCCGCGTCTACTTCGGTTCGAACGGCCAGGTGTGGATGGTAAGTGAGGACCGCTCGTTGGTTCTCATGGCGGGCACCGGAGGAATTGGAAACAAGGGAGACGGCGGCCTGGCTACGGCGGCGGAAATAGGACTGACTGGCAGCGTCGTTCTCGATCGTGACGGCAATCTGTATCTCGCAGATATTTTAAATTTCGTGATCCGAAAGGTGGCCACCGATAAACGAATCAGTACCGTCATCAAGGTCATGGATACTAATGTGACTACCATCGCGCTGGCTCTGGACGCTTCGGGTACGCTTTTTTATGTTACTGGCACCAGTCAGGTATTTAAAGTAGTCCAGGGAGCACCGTTGGTGGCGGCCACGATAGCCCTTTCCAACAACGCTTCCTGTCTTACGGTGGATCAAACGGGCGCCCTATATGTATGTTCGTCGAATACGCAGCGGCTTTTCAAGAGCGCGAATGGTAGTACGGACCCAATCGCGGGCGCGTATCCTTACGATGTAGATGCGCTTCCCGCCTCGGCGACCAGTGTGCATCTGCAATTGAATCCGTTGCTGATTGGCTTGGCGGTAGACGCCAACAACAATGTCTACTTTCCGGAGTTAGACGGCGATCTGACAGAGCGTATCGACCAGTTGGCGCCGGATGGAACGCTCTCCGCATTGAGCACGCCGGCGCGCCTTCCAACAGGAGGCGCTTTCAGCGTCCAGGCAATTGCGGTAAGTCCATCCGGTAGCATATATTTCAGCACTTTCACGCAAGTATACAGGGCCGACGGGAACCGTGTCGCCACCCTGATAGCCGGCGCCCCCGGTTTCCCGCCGGCTTTAGGCGACGGAGGACCGGCGACCGCCGCCAAGCTCAGCAACCCGTCCGGCCTGGCCTTCGACCAGAAGGGATACCTCTACATCACCGAGCCATTCGACAGCCGCGTCCGCAAGGTGGACATGGGGAACAATATTATCACTACGTTCGCGGGGACCGGGCAGGCTGGTTATACGGGCGATGACGGGCCTGCGTCAGCGGCAAAATTGTCAACGCCCGTGGACGTGAAAGTGGGCAGCGATGGCAACGTATACATTGCGGATTTGACAGCGGCGGTGGTCAGGAAAGTGGATAATAAGAGTCTCATCATCACGACGGTCGCAGGCAAGGGTACCCAGGGATTCAGCGGCGATGGGGCCCTTGCGACCAAGGCTGAGTTGAGCGGCGCGGCGGCCATTGCACTGGACCCTGCTGGAAACCTGTTCATCGCGGACAGACCATCCGCCGCGTCGACGATCAGCCCATTTCCGGATAACAACCGCATTCGGATGGTGGATACGGACGGGATGATCTCTACCCTTGCAGGTCCCACGCCGGGCTACAACGGAGAAGGCATACAGTCGCAATTGGCGGCCATGGGCGGACCGGTCGCGTTGGCCGCGGATGCACAGGGCAACATCTATATAGACGAGGCCACCTCGCAGCGGATTCGCAAATTGACGCCGGCTCCGGCAGCGTCGCCGGTGGTGATTTCATCGGTGAATACGGCTGCCGGAAACGCTGAGATCTCGCAGAACGCGTGGATGGAGATCAAGGGAGTTAATCTGGCACCGGCGAGCGTGGGGAATGGCGCGGATTGGAGCAGCGCGCCCGAGCTGGGGCAAGGGAAACTGCCGACGCAGTTGAACGGGGTCAGCGTGACAGTCAATGGCAAACCCGCGTTCATATACTTCGTCAGCGTGGGACAAGTCAATGCGTTGAGTCCACTGGACAGTGCCACGGGTGATGTGTCGGTGGTGGTGACGAATGGCGGGGTGGCGAGCGCGCCGTTCACGGTGAAACTACGTGGGGCAAGTCCGTCGTTTCTGCGCTTCGGCGCGACCAATTATATTGCTGCGACGCACGCGGACGCCGCATTGCTGGGCCCTGCGTCGATGTCGGTTCCGGGCTACACGTTTACGCCTGCAAGACCCGGCGAAGTTATCGTGATGTACGCGGTTGGTTTCGGCTTGCCGGACGCCACTTTGGTGAACGGATCGGGGAGTCAATTCGGCAAATTGCCTGCGCTGCCGGTGGTGCAGATGGGCGGCACTGAAACTGGCGTTCAGTTCGCGGGGATCAACGGTGCGCCGGGTCTGTACCAACTAAACGTGGTGGTTCCGCCGGATGCGGCGAACGGCGACGTTCAGGTGTCTGTTAGTTATGGCGGCACGATGACGCCAGTGGCGATGTTGGCGGTGCAACGGTAGTGTAGTGTCCACGAGTTAGATGGGCCCTTGGTCGACGGGCAAAGTTGCCTGAAAGGCGGCTGTAGCCAGGATTGGCTGCCCCACTGACTGACGGTCCAGTTATTTGCTGGACAATATGCGGAGTTAGATAGAGCAGCGCGGCGGCAGATTTGTCGCGTTCGCTGGCGGCATCGCATCCCAAAGAGCAGGCCGACCAGGGGGTCGGCCGCGGACCGGGGGGTCCGCCCCACCAAGGCATCACTTCCACCAAGGCATCACTTCCACCAAGGCATCACTTGCACGGGGGCATCACTTGTACGGGGGCATCACTTGCACGGGGGCATCACTTGTACGGGGGCATCACTGGC
>JANYJN010000393.1 GCA_025358475.1 Candidatus Solibacter sp. | reverse complement strand
GTTCACCACGGCGGGGCCGGGCAGTTTCGCGTAATCGATATCGATCACGGTGGCGTAGGGCTCGCACAGGGCGTCGCGGTTCTCAAATGCCTTGGCATACACCTGCTTCGCCAGGTCCAAACCATCGCCGCCGGCTTCGGCCAGGCCAATCAACTCTTCCAGCCAAGTGGTGCCCGCGGTCTTGAGGTGGAGTCCCGCGCCGAACCGCTCGAGGGCGCGCCGGATGGCAGCGTATATCGAGAACTTGTCGCTGCCCGAATGCACGCTCAGCTTGAGGTTGGCCGGCAGGCCGTACTGGCCGATGGCGAAGGCAATCACGGCCAGATCCTCGCTGAACTCCTTCTCGAACTGCACCACATCGCCCACGTAATCGACGCCCTTGTTGAAGCGCCCGGTGAACTTGGGGGCGATGGTCTGTACCGGAATCCGCTCGTCGGCGATGGCGGCCAGAATCACCAGCAGCTCCGGCGGCGTCTGCGGCGCGTCGGTTTCGTCCATCGAGACCTCGGTGATGAACTCGCGGCCGCCGCGCTGCTCGTCCACGTGCCGGTAAATGGCGCCCGCCTGATGCGCGGCGGACAGATACTTACGGGCAATCCGTGCGATGGCCTCCCGGTCGAGGGTGAAGGGCTGATCGATCCCGGGGATGCGGACGGTTCCCAGCAATTCCGCATGACGCGCGAGGAACCCCTCGACGCGCTCCTCCTCGGCCGCCTGGCCGATGGCCGCGGCTACGTCGAGCGTGTAGAAATCGCTGGCCTCGATGAAGCGGTCCACGGTGCCCAGGTTGATGTGATCGGCGTCCACGTGGTAGGGCTGCTTCCAGCCCGCTTGCCGCACCGCCTCATCGGCGGCGGCGCGCACGCTGCCGGGCTCCGAGCCCACGATGCCGTGCTCGCGATTCGATTTGTTCCAGACGGGGATCACGGTGACGCCTTGGGCCGCCGCCATCACGCAAGCCTGCAACTGGGCCTTGGCTTGGTGCGCGAAACGGTCCCCTACGCCGAGAGAGAATTTTTCCAGGATGAGCATGATGGGGTCTACCCGAATTATAGTTGAATAGCGGACGTGAAATTCCGAAACAGTATCTTTAAGAGCTGCTAAGCGATTCCCTCCTTGACGCCCGTGGTGCAGGGCAATACCATCGGTTGAGATGTCTACCTACACACGCCGCCATGCCCTCGCAGCCTTGGCCGGCGCCGCTCTCGCCGGTTCCCGCGCATGGGCCGCCGACGATCCATGGGTCAAGCCATGGGTCACCATTTACCCCCAGATTCTGAAACGCATCCAACCGCCGAAGTTCCCCAACCGGGATTTCGACGTGGTGCGCTATGGCGCCAGGCCCGATGGCAAGACGGATTGCACGGAAGCCTTCCGCAAGGCTATCGAGGAAGCCAGCCGTGCTGGCGGCGGGCGCGTCGTGGTCACCGATGGCGTCTGGCTGACCGGCGCCATCCACCTCAAGAGCAACGTCAACCTGGTGGTCCGGAAGGGCGCCATCATCCGGTTCCACCCCAACCCGAAATTCTACCCCATCGTGCTCACGCGCTTTGAGGGGTTGGAGTGCATGAACTACTCTCCCTTCGTCTACGCACTGGACCAGAAGAATATCGCCGTCACTGGCGGCGGTACCCTGGATGGCCAGGCGAACGCCGAGCACTGGTGGCCGTGGGCCAGAAAGCGAGGGCCGGACAACCAGAACCAGCCCAAGGCACGGGCCGCGCTGGGCGCGATGGCGGAGAAGGGGACACCGGTCGCGGAGCGCAAGTTCGGCGACGGCGGCTACCTGCGGCCCATGTTCGTGCAACCCTACCGTTGCACCAATGTGCAGATTGAGGACATCACCATCGTCAACTCGCCGATGTATGAAATACACCCCGTGCTGTGCAGGAACGTCACCGTGCGCAACGTGACCGTCTCCAGCCACGGTCCGAACAACGATGGCTGCGACCCCGAATCCTCCGTCGACGTGCTGATCGACGGCTGCATCTTCGATACCGGCGACGATTGCATCGCCATCAAGAGCGGACGCAACGCCGATGGCCGCCGCCTGCACGCGCCCAGCGAAAACCTCATCGTGCAGAACTGCACCATGAAGTACGGCCATGGCGGCGTGACCATGGGCAGCGAATGCTCCGGCGGCATCCGCAACGTGTTCGCGCAGGATTGCCGGATGGACAGCCCACACCTGGAACGCGTGCTGCGCTTCAAGAACAACGCCATGCGTGGTGGCGTAATCGAGCACGTCTACATGCGCAACGTGAAGTGCGGGCAGGTTGCCACCGCGGCCATCGAGGTCGATTTCGCCTACGAGGAAGGCGCCCAGGGGCCGTTCACTCCGGTGGTGCGCGATGTCGAGGTGTTGAATCTGGAGGTCAAGAAGTGCGCCAATGCGTGGTCGCTGCGCGGTTTCAAGAACGCTCCCATTTCCAACATCCGGCTGAAGAATTGCACCTTTGAAAACGCCGCCCAGGCCGCGGTGACGGAGAACGTCCAGGGGCTGACGCTGGACAACGTGACAGTGAACGGCAAGAAGGTCTCTGTGTGATCAGTTCATGAAACTGCCCAAGGGCGATCACGCCATCGTCGACATTCGGAAGCTGCTTGAGTACTGCCTCAACCCGCACCATCCGCGTGGCCGTAACAAGGCACGGGTATTTGCATCACTTGGAATCCGCGAGGCCGATGCGGAAGAACTCCGGACGGCGCTCGTCGCGGCAGCCAGCGGAACGGCGGCTCAACCCGGGGTGGCTGATATGTATGGACAGCGCTACACCATCGATTTAAATCTCTTCCGCCAGGGACGAGCCGTGAGAATCCGAAGCACTTGGATTGTGCGCATCGGGGACGACTTGCCGCGGCTCACGAGTTGTTATGTACTATGAATAGGATGGTTCGCCATGACGGGTGTTGAAATGCATGCGGTGGTTGCCCTGCTCGAAGACCTGCCCGAAGCGAGTTTGGTGCGCGGCCAAGTCGGCACGGTGGTAGAGAACTGGGCTCCCGGTGTCTACGAAGTCGAGTTTGCCGATGACAACGGCAAAACTTATGCGATGGTCGCATTGAAGGCAGATCAGCTCATGCGGTTGCACCACGAACCAGTCCACCAAGCCGCGTAGCGACTACTTCCTCATGCCCTTCAGCAGCCCTTCATACGCGTCGGTGAC
>JANYJN010000368.1 GCA_025358475.1 Candidatus Solibacter sp. | reverse complement strand
CCCGACTTCGATTGGGGCGTCACCCAGGGCGACACACAGCAGGAAGCCGAAGAGATGGCCGTGGATGCAATTCGCACCATGATTCGAGAGTTGATCCGGCAGGGCAGGGAGGTTCCGCGCCCCAGCAAACCGCGCGGCCGGAAATATCGCTTCATTCGCCTGCCGGCCCTCGACGCGGCGAAGGCGGCCCTCTACGAAGTGTTCCAGGCGTCGGGCATCAAGAAGGCTGAGTTGGCACGCCGTCTGGGCATTCCGAAAACAACCGTCGACCGGCTATTCGACCTCGACAACCATTCGCGGCTGGATCAGATGGAGGCGGCCTTCGCCGCACTCGGGAAACGGATCGCTCTTGAGATTCAAGACGCCGCGTAGCCGTTAGTGGTTGGTCTGTTAGAGCTTTCGTTTACTGCTGGCGGGCAACCATTACCTTATGGGCTTCGCCGAGCATGGATTCGGCCTTGGGGAGGTTTTCCACGGCCTTCTGCACTTCCGGATCGTCCACAAACTGCGCGCGGTCGGAGGTCTTCTTGTCGAAAGCGCGCAGGTAGAACTCGTCGCGGATCTGCTCCGTCAGCCACTTCTTGTCGCGGTTAAATTCCGCCTCGGTGAAGGGGATGGGGATGGGGCGCGAATGCAGGAAGTCCTTGAAGCGCACCAGCAGGTCGTTGTCCGGGGACCAACCCTGGGGAAGTTGCGGCTTGGACGGTCCGAAGTAAGTGGAGGCGAAGCGGTAGATCACCGACGAGTTATAGATGCGCCTCTGGAAGAGCGTGGGCTTGGGCGCTTCGAATTTCTCGTCCGGCGCGATACCTCCGCCGCCGTACATCTTTCGGCCGATATCGGTGCTCTTCACGTCGTCGTTGTTCTGCGTGGGTTTGCGCGAGTAATAATAATCGAAGAAGGAGCCCTTGGTATAATCGCGCTGGATCAGCCGCCCGCTGGGCGTGTAGTAGTGCGCGATGGTGAGCAACAGGGCGGCGCCTTCGGTCAGCGGAAACTGTGCCTGAACCAGGCCCTTGCCAAACGTGTTCTCGCCCATGATAAGGGCGCGATCATGGTCCTGTAACGCCCCGGAGACGATCTCCGACGCCGATGCCGAGTTCCCGTTTACCAGAATTACGATGGGGTACTTCTGCGCCAGGGGATTCGCCTTGGCGCGAAATACCTGTTCTTTTTCGGCGCGCCCGCGATGCGACACCACCACTTGGCCGTCGCGCAGGAAGCGGCCGCTCAACGATACGGCCTCCGTGACCAGACCGCCGCGGTTCTCCCGCAGGTCTAGAATAAGGCCCTTGATCTTCGCTTCGTCCAGCTTAAGCATGGCGGCTTCCACGTCGCGCGCCACGTTCTGCGCCTCGAAGCTGGTCACTTTGAGGAAGGCGATGCCGGGCTTGTACCAGAAGGCATCCACCAGGCTGGTTTCGATCTCGCCGCGAGTCACGGTCAAAGTGACCGGGTCGGTAGCGCCCTCGCGCATCACCGTAACGCGCACCGGAGTGCCTCGGTGTCCGCGCAGCAGGTCGGCGACGCCGGCCGAATCCTTCTTGGTCACATCCTTGCCGTCCACCGCGACAATCACGTCGCCGCGGCGCAGGTCGGCGCGCCACGCGGGCGACCCGGGGAATGGCTCCATGGCGATCACCCTGTTAGTCACCGGGTCCATGGAAATCAGCATGCCGATGCCGAAATACTGCGCGCGCTGCTTGCGCTGCATGTCCTGGTATTCGGTGGGGTCCAGGAAGTTCGAGTGCGGATCCAGCGTGCGCAGCATGCCCGGAATCGCGCCCTGGTAGATCGCCTTCTCCGAGGAGACCGTGTCGGCGTAATTCTGCTCCAGGAGTGAGAGGACAGTGGTGATCGATTTGAAACTCTTGTCGAGATCGTCCTGCGGAGTGGCCGCGCGCGCCCGGATGCTGGGGCCGTAAAGCGGCGCCAGTACCGTGCAAGCGCCGACAATCAGCGCCACCTGAACAGAAGTCCGAATTTTCATGAATTACCCCCCGTGCGGCAAACTGCTTCCCCTAGCCTTTATCATAGCCCGTTGCCGCAGGGCTTTCCAAGCCACTCCGCCGGGAGCGCACACTGGTACCGCCGGCCTCAGTCTAATAGACTCCGCGAACCCCCCAACCGGTTGCAAATTTGTGGCTTGGGCCCGACCGTGGGGAGGTGCCAGGGTCGCGCCTCCACCCGTAAACCAGCGGTGTTTCGGTACGCTACGGTCAACCCCGCGCGGTAAATTCCTGATATAGGTACCAGCCCCTAACCGTTGTTGGCAGCCGCCGGCGAAGCCAAAGCGGATAATGGGAATGTAATTTATGTTACGCGCCGTTTCCCTTGGCGGTTTGGCCGCCCTATTCCTGGCAATCTCGCCCCCCCTGCGAACGCAGGTACTGGGCGTCATCGGCAGCGGGGTATCGGGCATGGAACTTTACGCGCCCTTTTCCTACATCGTGGGCGTCATCCTGGTCCTTGTCACCCTGGTGATCTCTTTCAACCGCGGTTCGCGAGCCCGCTGACGCTACACTAAGTAGTGATGAAGATTGAGACCCGGGCCGTCCACGCGGGCCGCCATATCGACCCCGCCACCGGGGCCGTGACGCCACCCATTCACCTTTCCACCACCTTCGAACGCAGTCCCGAAGGCGATTATCCGCTGGGGTACAGCTACTCGCGCGAGGACAATCCGAACCGCCACGCGCTGGAAGAGTGCCTCGCCTCGCTCGAAGGCGGTAAACACGCCATCTGCTTTTCCTCGGGGCTGGCGGTGGTCACCGCTCTGGTGCAGGGCCTGGGACCCGGCGACCATATTATCGCGCCCGACGACGTCTACTGGGGGCTGCGCAAGGTGATTGGCGAGGTTTTCGGCAGGTCGGGCATCGAAACCAGCTACGTCGATATGACCAACATCGACGATTTCCACGCGGCCCTGCGCCCCGCGACGCGGCTGGTGTGGATCGAAACGCCTTCCAATCCGCTGATGAAGGTGACGGACCTGACATCGATCGCCGCCCTGGCGCGCCTGGCCGGGCCCAATATCCTCACGGTCTGCGACGGCACCTTTGCCACACCCGTGCTGCAACAGCCGCTCGATTGCGGCATCGACATGGTGGCGCACTCCACCACGAAATACCTGGGCGGCCACAGCGACGTCATCGGCGGGGCGTTGATCGCGCGCCAGGAGAATTATTTGTTCGAGCGCGCGCGCAAATCGCAACGCTATGGCGGCAGCGTGCCTTCGCCTTTCGATTGCTGGCTGACGCTGCGCGGCATCGATACCCTGCCGTGGCGGGTGCGCGCGCAATCGGAGAACGCCATGCGCGTGGCGTGCTTCCTGGACCAGCATCGCGCCGTGGAAAAGGTGCACTATCCGGGACTGCCCTCGCATCCCGGCCACCAGGTGGCGGCGCGCCAGATGTCGATGTTTGGCGGCATGCTGTCCTTCCAGGTGAAGGGCGGGCGTGAAGCCGCGCTTGGCGTGGCCGCGCAGTGCAAGCTCTTTATTCGCGCCACCAGCCTGGGTGGCGCGCACAGCCTGATCGAGCACCGTGCCAGCGTCGAGGGGCCCGCCACGCGCACCCCGCAGAACCTGCTGCGCGTCTCTATTGGATTGGAGCACGCCGACGACCTGATTGCCGATCTGGATGAGGCGCTGTCTACAATTCCTGCTTGAGAGGTTCATTAACGCGTCGACAAACCGCTTGCTGCTAAGCCGGGAAATACTAGCCCTGAAGTGGAATTGGCAGGCCAAAGCGCCTGCCAACCTTTGCACGCAAACGACCTGCCGGTGGTGGCGCAGGCGCTTTCCCCGGCGAACCGCACTATTTCCCAGCTTCTTACGCGCGCGGCATGGACGGGAGCCGCGACCGCCGTACCCCTCCGGGTCCGGAGCGGTCGCCCCGAAATACGAGAGCGTATTTGTGGAACGGTGTTCGGCACGCTGGCAGCGCCAGTAAGACAGTCTCCGCGGAAGTGGCATCCAGCGGCGCCGCGCAGGATGGGCATTCTGTCCCAGCTAGCGTACTGCAATCGGGAATGGGGCGCTGCTGGAACCGTCCACCACCACCGCCAAATTCACCAGGGCGCCGCCGAAGCTCTGCGTCAGGACGAAGGGAATCTGCGTCTGTCCATTGGCTGCCGGGGTCGGGGTCTGCACGGGCATCGGTTGGCCGTTGACGGTCACCTGCAAACGCCCCGGAGCAGCGAGTACGGTCTGGTCCAGGCCGGAAACGTAGAC
>JANYJN010000238.1 GCA_025358475.1 Candidatus Solibacter sp. | reverse complement strand
GCGGCCCACGGCGTCCACGCGCACCGCTTCGAGAGCCTCCGGCGTCGCAGCGGCGGCGATGCGCGCCAGGGAACGCGACGCCAGTTCCTGGATGGATTCGTCAAGCATGTTATGGAAATTTTATTGTAGCAAGGGGCAGTGGAAGACTCGGCGCGGAGGCGTGGATAATGGGTGCATGGCACTCAAATTCACAACTTCTCACCTGGAAGATTCTCTTGCGCTGTTTCGGTATTACAAGAAGATGGGCGAAGATGCCATGGCGCAGGTCACCGATCAAGAACTCTGTTTGGCGCTGGACGGCGAAATGAATTCCATCGCGCAGATTGTCAAACACATGGCGGGCAATATGCGGTCGCGATGGACGGATTTCCTGACCACCGACGGCGAAAAGCCGGACCGCCGGCGGGACAGCGAGTTTGTCGAGCCGCCGGCCACGCGCGCGGAACTGATGCGGGTGTGGGAAGCAGGCTGGGATTGCGTCTGGCGCGCGCTGGGCCCGTTGAGCGAGATCGATCTCGGACGCACGGTGACCATCCGCGGCGAGAATCACTCGGTGATGCAGGCCATCAACCGGCAAATGGCTCACTATCCCTACCACATCGGGCAGGTCGTCATGCTGGCCAAGCATTTTCGTGCCGGGCAGTGGAAATCGTTGACCGTGCCCAGGAACAAATCGGCGGAGTTTAACCGGAAGGTTGCGGCGGGCGAAAAGAGCCAGCGGTAAGTGGGTGCCATAAGTTCTTCATGACGCCTGCGCCGCCTCAAGCGGGATGAAGGATAGGGAATTGGCGATGAACGGCGAACCTGTGAAACAATTCTAGGACATGAGGCTACTGTTGGGGTTGATGTTGGTGACGCTCGCGTCCGCGCAGGACCGGTCGCAGGCCCGCTCGATGGTGCTATCGGATCGCGGAATCGTGGCCACGTCGCAGACGCTGGCATCGCAGGCCGGGGCGCAGGTGCTAGGGCGCGGCGGCAGCGCCATCGATGCGGCGATTGCGGCCAATGCCACGCTGGGCGTCGTGGAACCGGAGCGCGGCGGCATCGGTGGCGACCTGTTTGTCATCTATTACCAGGCAAAGACCGGCAAGTTGACCGGCATCAACGCCAGCGGGTGGGCGCCCCAGGGCCTCTCCATCGAACTGCTGAAATCCCTGGGCAACAGCACGATGCCGCAACTGGGGATTCACTCAGTGACCGTGCCGGGGTGCGTCGATGGGTGGGCGAAGCTGCACGCGAAGTTTGGCAAACTACCATGGAAGGACCTCTTTGCGCCGGCGATTTACTATGCGAAGAACGGCTACCCGGTGACCGAGATCATTCACGAGACTTGGCATGAGGAGACGGCCAAACTCGCCAAGGATCCAAACGGGCGGCGGGTGTACCTGCCCAATGGCGAGTCGCCGAAACTCGGCGAAATCTTCCGCAATCCGGAACTGGGGGCGGCCATGGAGTTGATCGCCAACCAGGGGGCGGCGGCATTCTACAAGGGCGCCATTGCCCAGGCGATTCTGAAAACCAGCGCGCGGCTGGGCGGCAGAATGTCGGCCGCCGACCTGAGCGAGTTTGCAAGCCAATGGGTGCAGCCCATCTCCACCGAATATCGCGGGTGGCAGGTCTACGAGCTGCCGCCCAATGGCCAGGGCGTGGGACCGCTCGAGATGTTGAACATTCTGGCGCAATTTCCGTTGGGCAGCTACGCTCCGCGTGGCGTGGAGGAACTGCACGCGCAGATCGAGGCGCAGAAGCTCACGTTTGCCGACCTGCACCGCTATTTGGCCGATCCGCGGATGGCTCGCGTGCCCATTGAAGGGCTGATTTCGCCGGCGTACGCGCGGGAGCGGGCCAAGCTGATCGATGGCGACCGCGCACGCTGCGAGGAATCGCCGGGGAAGCCGGAAACCATGGCCGGGAACACGCTGTACCTGTCCGTGGTGGATCGGGAGGGCAACATCGCCTCGCTGATTCAGAGCGTGTACCAACACTTCGGGTCGGGCGTGGTGGTGGACCAATACGGATTCGCGCTACAGAATCGCGGGGCGCTGTTCGAGTTGGATGCGGCGCATCCCAATGCGCTGGCACCGCGCAAGCGGCCGTTCCACACCATCATCCCCGCGTTTATGGAGAAGGGCGAGGTGCACATCGGGTTTGGAATCATGGGCGGGCTCAACCAGACTCCCGCGCATGCGCAGTTCGTCAGCAACGTGGTGGATCACGGAATGAATATTCAGATGGCGCTAGAGGCGCCGCGCTTCACCAAACTCAAGTTTGGCGGGTGCGACGTGTTAATAGAAAATCGTGTATCGGAACAGGTGCGCGACGCGTTGGCGGCCAAGGGGCACGTGGTGACTTTGACCGGAGATTTCTCTAACCAGGTGGGGGGTGGCCAAGCCGTAATTTACAACTCCGCGACCGGCGTGAAGTTCGGCGCCTCGGACCCGAGGAAGGATGGCGCGGCGGTACCGGAGCCGCATCCGTACTACAAAAACTAACGGGGCAAGCCTCCGCTTTGCCCCGTCCCGGTTGTAAGTGCAGGCGCTTAACCCAGCGACTTCCAAACCTTCACAAGGAGAAACAGCATACCGGCCAGGAATCCTAATCCGGCTTTATATTCTTGATTCTTTAGATACAGCCTAGGGCGAAAAGGATTCTCGATATTTTCGTGGGCCGGGTGGAGGCGTGGCGTCAGGCGCGGAATCAGTGCGGGGACCCGTTCGGCGTACTCGGCGTACTCCGGGAAAATCTGGCGCAAGTGCTGCTCTTCGTTCTGGATCACCGGCAGATAGACCAACAGGAAGACCGCGGTGAATAGCACCGCGAGGCCGATGCTGCACGCGGCCACCGCCAGACCGGCCGCCACCAGCGAAGTGCCGATGTAGAGCGGATTGCGCGTGTAGGCGTACGGCCCGCCGGTGGCCAGTTGCCGGTTTTTCGCCAGGCATCCGGCCGCCCAGGCGCGCAAGGCGAGGCCGAGCAGCGAGAGCGGAACGCCGGTGGCCATGGAGAGCGGGGTGGGGCGCGAGAACCAGGCGAAGACGATGACCAGCAGGAATCCGCTGGGGACACGGAGCCGCGCGACGGCGTCGGCATAGGGTTTGGGGAAGGGAATCATTCGGCCAGGCTTTCCATGGGGCGGCGGCGCGCGCCCAGGATGGCGCGAAGAACTTCGAACACTTCGTCCGGTGAGACGCTCCGCATGCTGGGGTTGATGGCTGTGCCGCGCTTGTAAGTGGTGGCGGCGGCGGGGGTACGCAGGACGCGGAGCGAATCGCCGTAAGGGCCGTTGCGCGCCGGGTCAGTGGGTCCGAAGAGGGCAACGCCGGGTTTGCCAAGTGCGGCCGCGAGGTGGAGCGGCCCGCTATCCACGCCGACGATGGCGGTGGCGCGGCGTGTGGCGTGGATCAAGCCGGGCAGGCTGGAGTAGTGCGGGATGGCGCCCTCATAAGCGGCGAAGTTCGCGCCCGGGGGGCCGTCGAGCACCAGCGGGATACCGAGTTCGTGGCGCAGGCGCGCGGCGAGAGTGCCGTAGTGGTCCATCGGCCACTGCTTGGATGCCCATCCGGCCAGCGGAGAGGCGAGCACGAAATCCCCGGGCGGGAGATCGCCCTCGGCCCGGCCCGGGGGCAGCGGGAAGAGGTTCTTGGTCAACTGAATTCCGCCACCGCCGCACGCCGCGGCCAATTCCAGGTTCCGGTCGACCACATGCGCGGAGCGGCTCAATATCTTGTGGGAGTAGAACAGCGCGGCGAGCCACTCGCGCACCTGCGACTGGTGGAAGCCGAAAAACCGATCGGGATGCGCGGCGCTACCAGCCATGGCGGATTTCAGCAGTCCCTGAAAATCCACCGCGAAATCGAAGGGTGCGGCGCGCAGTTCGCGGCGTGTTTCCACCAGACCGGCGAAGCTTTGGCGCCGCAACAGCACCACCCGGTCCACGTACGGGTTCTCTTCGAGCAGCGGCGCCCAGCGCGGTTCCACCAGCCATGTGAGCAGCGAATCGGGATGACTCTGTTTGAGCCACGCCACCGCGGGCAGGGTGTGAACGATATCGCCCATGGCACCGAGCCGCACTACAAGGATGCGGCGGCTAGCTGGTTTGCCTGCTGTGAACATGCTCCATCAACTGACGTTTGCGGACCGCCTGAGCCTCTTCCATGCGCACTATATAAGCGGGTTCGAGCGAGGCAAGCATCGCGCTTATGGCAGAATCCGAGGCGGCATCGTCGGCAATCACCACGTAGTCTACCATGCGTAGCGCGGCCACCAATTCAGCGCGCGCACGCCGCGGCAGCAGCTCTCCGGGGAGCGGCAGAACCACCACCAGCAGCGGACGATCCGGGTGGCTGGCGCGAATTCCCGCCAGTTCGCGAGCGTCCCCCGCAAGCATCACGTCGAACGTGCCGGTGACCACGGTGCAGCCGCGCGGCGCCGCCTCAGCGGTCAGAATTTTGGTTCTTGTGTCCATTCATATTCCCGCGCGCGCGCGGCGCGGCAGCAGCTCTCCGGGGAGCGGCAGAACCACTACCAGCAGCGGACGATCCGGGTGGCTGGCGCGAATTCCCGCCAGTTCGCGAGCGTCCCCCGCAAGCATCACGTCGAACGTGCCGGT
>JANYJN010000220.1 GCA_025358475.1 Candidatus Solibacter sp. | reverse complement strand
GGCGCGTTTCTGCTGGCGGGCCTGCCGGCGCTATATCTGGCGGTGCGCGGCAATACGATGGATCACCGCTGGGCGCTTTGGTCGCACATTCTGCTGGCCGCGATTGCCGTGGCGCTGATCGGCCTGCGCCTTTTCCGCTCCGCCAGCCCGCGCGCCTGGCGGTTGGCTTTCGTGGCGGCCGCCGCCTCGGCAGTGCTGCTGCCGGCGGGCAGCGCGCTTTACCGTAGAGCGCGGCCAGATCCGAACGATCGCATACAGAATCCGCTGGTGGCGCCCGTCTCCATGGATCAGGAAGGCGCTGGCGCGCATTCGCCCTTTGCACCATCGTCGGCGCAGACCAATACCGGCGCCATCATCCCGTCGAATTTTTTCATGGACTCGGAAGCCTGCGGCGTCTGCCATAAGGACATATACGACCAGTGGAAGAGCTCCATGCACCACTTCGCCTCGTTCAACAACCAGTTCTACCGGAAGTCGATCGAGTATATGCAGGACGTGGTGGGGACGCGCCCCAGCAAGTGGTGCGCGGGCTGCCACGACCACGCGGTCTTCTTCAACGGCCGCTTCGACCGGCCCATCGCGGAACAAATCGATACGCCCGAAGCGCAGGCCGGTCTCGGCTGCATGTCGTGCCACGCCATCGTGCACGTGGGCAGCAGTATGGGGAACGGCGATTTCACGGTAGAATATCCGCCGCTCCACGAACTGGCCTCCAGCAAGAACACTATCATCCGCGCCATCGACTACTTCCTGACTTATCTCAACCCCAAGCCGCACAAGGCCACCTTCATGAAACCCTTCATGCGGGAGCAATCGGCGGAGTATTGCGCGGCCTGCCACAAGGTACACCTGGATGTTCCGGTCAACGGCTACCGCTGGGTGCGCGGGTTCAACGATTACGACAACTGGCAGGCGAGCGGCGTTTCGGGACAGGGCGCGCGCTCCTTCTACTATCCGGCGAAGACTTCGGCCTGCTCGGATTGCCACATGCCGCTGGTGCCGTCGAAGGATCCGGGCAACCGCGCGGGCAAAGTCCATTCGCATCGCTTTCCGGCCGCCAATATGGCGGTGCCCACCGCCAACCAGGACGAGGCGCAGTTGCGCGCCACCGGGGAGTTTCTCAAATCGGGCTTCATCACGGTGGACATTTTCGCCGTGACTCCCGAAGATGTCGTCGCCGGGCAGACAACCATGCAGCGGCGCAGCGAGACCGTGCAGGCGATGTCCACGTTCGCTGTCGGGGAAGAGGCGGAGCAGAGCGCGGCGGCGGTGATTCGCGAGGTCGGCAAAGTGTCGGCGCCGGTGGGGGTGGCGGGCAGCGCGCTGAAGCCGGGGAGTACGGCGCGCGTCGATGTGGTGGTGCGCACGCGCAAGATCGGTCACTTCTTTCCGGGCGGGACGGTGGATGCCTTCGACGTGTGGCTGGAACTCCAGGCCACCGATGCCACCGGGCGCATCGTGTTCTGGAGCGGCAGCGTCACCGAGGATGGCAAGGGACCGGTGGAGCCGGGGGCGCACTTCTACCGCTCCTACCAACTCGACGGCGAGGGCAACCCGATCGATAAACGCAATGCATGGCAGGCGCGCAGCGTTTTGTACGTGCGGCTGATCCCGCCCGGAGCGGCCGATGTGGCGCATTTCCGCGTGGCCGTGCCGCGCGATGCCAAGGGGCCCATCCAATTCACCGCCAAGCTGAATTACCGCAAGTTCTCGCGGTATTACACCCAGTTCTCCTATGCCGGGCAACCCAAACCGGGACAGGATCCGGCACTGTTGGCGGCCGATCGCAACGGGATGGAGTATTCATTCAACGCGGCGGCGATTCCGGCGAACGTCTCCGGCAAGATCCGCGATCGCATTCCCGATCTGCCGATTGTCACGCTGGCCGTGGCCCGGGTGGCCATCCCGCTGGGCGAGAGTACCTGGACGCCCGTGGTGCGCAAGCAGGATCGCGAACGCTGGAACGACTGGGGTATTGGACTGCTCTTGCAGGGTGACCTGAAGGGCGCGGAGTATGCTTTCCGCAAGACCACCGAAGCCGAGCCGGAGTACGCCGATGGATGGCTTAACGTGGCGCGTGCGCTGATTCAGGAAGGCGAGACCGAGGCCGCCAAACCGTACGTCGCCAAGGCGCTGGCGCTCAATCCGGAATTGGGCCGCATCTGGTTTTTCAACGCCGCCATTCAGAAGGCGGATGGAGATTACGATGGCGCCCTGGCATCACTGGAGAAGACGCGCGCCAAGTACCCGCGGGACCGAGTGGTGCTGAACCAGATCGGCCGGCTGTTGTTTTTGAAACGGAATTACGCGGGCGCGGTGGCGGTACTGAAGCAGGTTTGCGACGTAGACCCCGAGGATGTGCAGATGCATTACACGCTGATGCTGTGCTATCGCGGCCTGGGCGATCAACCGGCGGCGGGCCGGGAGGAGGCGCTCTTCCGGCGATTCAAGGCGGACGAAGCGTCGCAAGCGATTACGGGGCGGCGTCGCCGGCAGAAACCGGAAGACAACAACGAACGCCAGGCAGTCCACGAACACGAAAGCGCCGTGAAGGGGACGCTGCCATGAAGTGGAAGAACCTGTCAACCCAATGCCGCTGGTTCTTCTCACGATCGGGAATGCTGGGGAATTGGTGGGGCGGACCCACCATTCATGCAGGTACCCACCACCGCGGAAAAACGCGTGGCAGCGGGTTGTCAACCTGCCCCACATGGATGGCACACGCAGTTTATAGCGCAGTAATATTGAGCCTTTTCTTGCTGGCCGCCGCCGGGCTCCTGATCCCTGCCGAGGGTCCGTACACCGGGCCGGTATTCACCGACGTGACGGCGCAGGCGGGCATACACTTTGTCCACAACAGCGGCCGGGCGGGCAAGAAGTATCTGCCGGAAACCATGGGTTCCGGGTGCGCCTTTTTCGATGCCGATGGCGACGGTTGGCCGGACATTCTGCTGATCAACAGCAAGGACTGGACGCCGCGCGGACGCCGGTCGCTGCCCGCGCTCTATCGCAACAATCACAACGGTACCTTTACCGACATCACGGCGGGCAGCGGCCTGGACGTGGAGATGTACGGCATGGGAGTGGCCATCGCCGACTATGATAACGACGGCCGTGAAGACGTCTACATCACGGCGCTAGAGGGCGACCACTTGTTCCACAACCTGGGCAACGGCAAGTTCGCCGATGTCACCAAAGCCGCCGGCATCCGGAACGCGAATTTCGGCGCCAGCGCCGCGTGGGTGGATTACGACCGCGACGGCAAACTGGACCTGTTCGTCGCCAACTACGTGCAGTGGACGCCCAAGAACGACCTGTGGTGCTCGCTGGACGGCGCCACCAAATCCTACTGCACGCCGGAATCCTACAAAGGCACGCGCTCGCGCCTGTATCACAACCTGGGCGGCGGGCGATTCGAGGACGTTGCCGAAGCGGCAGGTGTCGGCGACCCCACCAGTAAGTCGCTGGGGGTGACGGTATTGGATTATAACGGCGATGGGTGGCCGGACCTGTTCGTGTCCAACGATACGCAGCCCAACAAACTCTATCGCAACACCGGCAAGGGGGGCTTTGTGGAAAGTGGTATGGCGGCGGGCGTGGCGTACGGCGAAGATGGCGTGGCGCGCGGCGCCATGGGTGCGGATGCGGGCGATTACGACGGCAGCGGCCGGCCGCATCTGTTGGTGGGAAACTTCTCCAACCAGATGCTGGGGCTCTACCACAACGAAGGCAACGGGCTGTTTGTGGATGAGTCGCCGTCCTCCTCGGTGGGCCGCGCCAGCCTGCTGTCGCTGACCTTTGGCACGTTCTTCTTCGACTACGATCTGGATGGGACGCCGGATATTTTCGCCGCCAACGGCCACATCGACGAAGAGATCGGGCGCGTGCAGCCCAAGGTGAGTTACCGCGAAGCGCCGTTATTGTTCCGCAATCTGGGCAACCACAAGTTCGAGAATGTGAGCGCGCAGATGGGCGCCGCGTTCAACCGTCTCATTGTGGCGCGGGGCGCGGCCTTCGCGGATTTTGACCGCGACGGCGATCTGGACATACTGATTTCTACCAATCACGGCCCAGCGTACCTGTTTCGCAATGACGGCGGCAATCGCAACCACTGGCTGAACGTGCGCCTCGCCGGGACGAAGTCCAATCGCGACGGCATCGGCGCCGTGGTGCGCATACAGAGTGCGGCGGGCAAGCAGTGGAATATGGTGCGCTCCGGCTCCAGCTACTGTTCGGCGAGCGACCTGGCGTTGACCTTCGGGCTGGGGAAAGCCGCCACCGTGTCGCTTGCAGTGGAGTGGCCCAGCGGCGCCCGTCAGCAATTTGCCAATGTGTCCGCCAACCAGTTCGTCACCATAGACGAAACCCGCGGCATCCTTCCCCGAAAGTAGGGCAGCTTACGCTTCCCGCTCATCTACAGCGATGCCGGAGAGAACAACCGGCGCACGATCCGGGAATTCTGCCACAAGGGACAGGCTTCCGCCCATGGCCTCGATCGTTCTGCGGAGCGTGGAAAGCAAGAGATCGCTGCGCTTCTCAAGGCGGGAAACGCTGTCCTGGGTGATGCCGAGAGCCTTGGCCATTCGAACCTGCGTGAGCTTGCGCGCGTGCCGCAGCTCTCGCAAGGTCATCTCCTCGGCGATCAGTTGAACGGCACGGGCCTCGACCTTCCTGCGTTGGGCAGGCCTCAGCTTCCCGATCTTGTCATCCACGTTCGTCGGCATGATTACTTCCTTTCCCTTTTCAAGCGATCCAGGTGAGCGTCGAAGCGGCCGTCAGCCCTGCGGATGAGCTCGCGGTAGAACCGCTTTTCGCTGCCCCCTGATTTGTCTCCTGCAACCAGCAGAATCGCCTGGCGCTTCCTATCGAATGCAAAGGCGACTCTCCATTCACCATCGGCCGCGCTGAACCGCAGCTCTTTCATATTCGCGTGGCGGGAACCGTGTAGCGTATCCACGCGGGGCCGCCCCAATTGCGGCCCGAAGTGCTGGAGCAATCGGGCCAATGCCAGAATCTCCGTCCGCACGTCCTCGTGCAGTTCGTCGAACTCCGGTTCAAACTCGACGCCGACCTCGACAACCCAGCTCACTAATGGAAGTATGATATGCGAGACATATGATGTCAACCACATACATCGGCCGGAGTGCGCGACAGTGTCACGGACCCAGCCGGCTGATAGCGGGCGCGACAGGCGCCTATACACCACCTGAACTGAGGTATTCCGATATAATACTGTTTAATTACCAAGAGGGATCCCTGCGGGGGGAACACACCAAATGACCACGGATAAGATTGCGGATCTGGAGCAGACCCGGGACCGGCTAAAACAGGGCGGCGGCAGCGAACGCGTCGCCAAGCAGCACAAGAGCGGGAAACTGACGGCGCGGGAGCGCGTGACCCTGTTACTGGATCGCGATTCCTTCCAGGAGGCGGGGCTGTTCGCCAAGCACAACGGCAAATTCTTCGGCATGGGCGATAAAGATCTGCCGGCCGATGGAGTGGTCACCGGGCGCGGACGAATCGCCGGACGCCCCGTCCATTTGGCCAGTCAGGATTTCACCGTGGCGGGCGGCTCGGCGGGCGAGGTTCATGCCAACAAGATCGCCGACACTATGAAGGCGTCGATGAAGACCGGCACGCCGTTCGTCTTCATCAACGATTCCGGCGGCGCGCGCGTGCAGGAAGGCGTGGCCAGCTTGGCGGGCTATGCGCGCATCTTTCATCAGAACGTGATGCTCTCCGGCCTGGTACCGCAGATATCGATGATCTGCGGACCCTGCGCGGGCGGCGCGGCGTACAGCCCGGCGCTGACCGATTTCATCATCCAGACGCGCGATGGGCTGATCTTCATTACCGGGCCCACGGTGATCAAGCAAGTGACCGGAGAGATGGTTTCGGCGCAGGAATTGGGCGGCGTGCGCGCCCAGATGAACAAGAGCGGGGTGGTGCACTTCGTGGCGGAGAACGACGTGGAAGCAGCGGAGATCTGCAAACGCCTGCTTTCGTTTCTGCCCTCCAACAACAAGGAGGACGCGCCGCGCGCCGAACCCGACGATAGCCGCATGTACGAGCCGCGCCTCAACCAGGTGGTGCCGCTGGAAGCCAAGACCGGTTACGATGTGCGGGACGTGATTTCGCTGATCGTGGACCGCGCCGATTTCCTGGAAGTGCATGCCGAGTTCGCGCGCAACCTGGTGGTGGGATTCGGCCGGATTCGCGGCGCCACGGTGGGCATTGTGGCCAATCAGCCGAAGGTGCTCGCCGGGGCGCTGGATATCGATGCCTCGGACAAGGGGGCGGGGTTCGTGCGCTTCTGTAACGCGTTCAATATTCCGCTGGTCACCTTAGTGGATATTCCCGGATTCCTTCCCGGCGTGGAACAGGAGTACGGGGGCATCATCCGGCACGGGGCCAAACTGCTGTTCGCTTATTCGGCGGCCACGGTGCCCAAGATCACGGTGATTCTGCGCAAGGCGTATGGCGGAGGCTACATCGCCATGTGCGCCAAGGATCTGGGGGCGGACTGCACGCTGGCGTGGCCCTCGGCGGAGATCGCGGTGATGGGCGCCGAGGCGGCCGTGGAAATCGTCTTCCACCGCGAACTGGTGGAGGCGGAGAATTCCGAGGCGAAGCGGCAGGAACTGATCCAGCAATACCGCGAGACGTTTTACACGCCGTACGTGGCGGCGGGGTACCGCCTGGTGGACGACATCATCGAACCGGCACAGACGCGGGGCTACCTGGCAGAGGCGCTGGACGCGCTTTCCACCAAGCGCGACTGGCGTCCGCAGAAGAAACACGGGTTAATCCCGCTATGAGCGGCGGAAAGCGGATTCCCGCGCTCCACCGCGCCATTGTGGCGGCCGCCGTACAGGCGGTTTTAGGCGAACGGGCTGTGGTACGCGAGATTGTGGAAGTGCCGCGGGCGTCCGTGGGCCGGCACGTGGTCGCGTTGAAATACGGAATTCACACGTTTTGGCGCCGCTGGACCGGGCGGCAATCGAACGGGAGCTCGACAAAAGATGAAACTCCGGATTGAGATCGAAAAGAAAAGCTACGAAGTGACGGTCGAGTTCCTTGAGGACGCGCATAACGGTCATCGCAACTGGCGGGCAGCCGAGATCGACATCCCCGAGTCGGTGACCCGCCCGCGCCCACCGCTGAAACTGCTGGAGGACACGTTCTGCCGCTCGCCGATTGCCGGGCGCATCAGCGCCGTGCTCGCCGTGCCCGGCCAGGCCATCCGCAAGAACCAGCCGGTGCTGGTGATCGAGGCCATGAAAATGGAGATCCAAATCTGCCCCGCGGTGGATGGTGTGCTGAAGACGATTCAGGTGAAGCCGGGCGAGGCGGTGAGCGCGAGGCAATTGCTGTTCGAACTGACGTGAGCGCGGACTATCTTTTCCTGTAGGCTTCGGCGATCCAGGCGGGCTCGCCGGGCTCGCCTTTCGGCCGCAGGAGAGATGGTGTAGCACGCCGGCTGGCCACGTTCTTTGGGTCGGCCTATGCGCGCAGGGCGGCGAAGATCTCAGCCGCCGGCATCGGGATACTCCACGGCGGGATATTCGACGTTCAGCAGGAACAGCCCCTTGGCGGGGGCCGTGGCGCCGGAGCGCTCCGGCAGCGCCGTCACCCCAGGCAGGTTGCCGCGCCCGGCTTCGATCAGCGTGCCCACCATGTTGCGCACCATATGTTTGAGAAAGCCGCTGCCGCGCACGCGGTAGATCAGGCGCCCTTCGCCGCGCTCCAGCACTGAAGAGAAAACGGTGCGGACCTTGGATTTGCCTTCGGAGTCTTTCGGGTCGGAGGCGGCAAAGGCGCGGAAATCGTGCTCGCCTTGGAAGACGCGGGCGAAGCCGGCCATGCGTTCCTCGTCGAGCGGGTAGGGGTGATGGTACACATAGGGCCACTCGAAAGGGCTACAGATTTCGCCGCGAACGATGCGGTATTCGTAAGTCTTGGACACGGCGTCGAAGCGCGGATGAAAATGGGCATGCACTTCCTGGGTGGAGAGCACGCGGATGGTGGGCGGCAGCAGGCGGTTGAGGGCGAGCCGCAAATTGGTCAGCGGGATGGGGTTTTCGAGGCTGAACGCCGCCACCTGCGCCAGCGCATGCACCCCGGCATCGGTACGGCCGCTCGCGGCCACGTGCACCGGGTGCCCCTCCATGCCGGAGAGGATTTCTTCCAGCAGGCCTTGTATGGTGGGCAGACCGGGCTGCACCTGCCAGCCGTGAAACGGGCCGCCGTCGTAGGCGAGATGGATGCGAATGCGGCGCATTACGCCGGCCGCGAGCCGGGCTTGATTACGGGAACGCCCTCCCGGCATAGGGGGCACGTGTCGGGACGATGAGCCGCCACCTGCAAAGTGGCCAGCGCCACGCGGGGAACGCCGACATCGGCCGTGCCTCCGCTGCGGTCGATAATCGAGCCGGCGGCGAGCACCCGGGCTCCGGCGGCATGCAGGCATTCGATGACGTCGCGGGTGCTGCCCCCGGTAGTGATGACATCCTCGATCACCACCACGGATTCGCCCGGCTGCACCGTGAATCCGCGGCGGAGCAGCATTTTGCGCGTCTGGGGATCGCGTTCCGTAAAGAGGAACGGGGTGCCCAGCGCGCGCGCCACCTCGTGGCCAATAATCAGCCCGCCGAGCGCGGGAGATACTACCAAGGCGACTGGTTCGTTTACGATGGTGCGCAGTCGCGACGCCAGACGGCGTCCCAGGTCCTCGGCGGCCGTGGGCTGGCGCAGCACCAGGGCGCATTGCAGGTAATTGGGGCTGTGCAGCCCGCTGGTCAACTGGAAGTGCCCTTCCAGGTAAGCGCCGGTGGCACGGAACAGATCAAGAACGGATTCAGCTTGCGGCGTCACAAACGCCTACTAT
>JANYJN010000218.1 GCA_025358475.1 Candidatus Solibacter sp. | reverse complement strand
GGCGTTGCAGGTGCGGCCAGGCGATCCGGGCGCGCTGTATCAGCGGGCTTCGATCCACGCGCAGCAGGGGCAGACGGAGCAGGCCCGGCTGGAGTTGGAGCAACTGGTGCGCGACTTCCCCGCCTTCGCCGAGGCGCACGCTACGCTGGCCACCGTGTACTACCGGTTGAAGCGGCCCGCCGATGGCGACCGCGAGCGCGCCCTGGCGCGGGAGACGCCGAAGCAGTAGTGCGGTAGCGGGCGGCTGCCGGCGCATCGCCGACGCGGCTCGACATCCCGGCACCACTGGGCGGCGGAGGAAAGAAGCGTACCCCCCTAAGAACTGAGCTAAAATGGCCCACTATGCCCCTGTGGCTATCTGAATCCGACGTGCGCGCCGCGCTGGCTGAAGGACGCGGTATGCTGGTTCCGCAATGACGCGTTTCCCTCTGGCGGTTCTCGGCGGTGCAGCCGCGATCGTCCTGGGACTGCTGTGGGGTAAGCCGCTTCGCCGGCCTGCCGTCCCACCGCGCGTGGCACGCGTGTCGATCGAGCCCATGCAACTCATCGCCGATGGCTACGACACGGCGACGCTCACCATCGACGCTTCCTCAGCCGCGCCGCCGCGCATCACCATCCAGCCCGCGCACTCCGCCACCGTCACGGAAGTCTCCGCCGCCGCTCGGGGGTGGCAGGCGCGCATCCGCGCCGGCGTCACCCCCGCCGACGTCATGCTGCGCGTCGAGATCGCGGGACTGCCGGCCGCCCGCGCTCACCTCGTCACCGCGCCCGACTTCACCGATTCCGCCAACGACGGCACGCCCGATTTCCTTCGCCTGGACGACCCCGACGACCAGCGCGCCTTCCGCCGCTGGTTCACCTTCCTTGCCGAGACGCAGTATTTCGAAACCCCCGGACGCCGCCCCGCCGAGATCGCCGATTGCGCCGCGCTCATCCGCTACGCCTATCGCGAAGCCCTGCGCGCCCACGATGGCAATTGGGCCACTGGCGCGCATCTCCCGGTGGTACCCGGCATCCCGTCAGTCACTAAATATCAGTACCCCTACACGCCGCTCGGGGCTGATCTTTTCCGGGTGAAGCCTGGGGGATTCCAGCCCGCCGACCTCACCACCGGCGCCTTCGCCCAGTTCGCCGACGCCAAAACACTGCAACTCCGCGGCACCCACTTCGTGGCGCGCGACCTGGACCGCGCCCAGCCCGGCGACCTCCTCTTTTACCGCCAGGCGAGCGACCACATGCCCTTCCACAGCATGATCTATCTGGGTCCGTCGCAGATCGGCAGAGACGCCGGGCGCTATCTGGTTTACCACACCGGCCCCGACGCCGGCGGCCCTGGCGAGATCCGCCGCCCCACGCTCGACGAGCTCCGGCACTTTCCAGAACCAGATTGGCGTCCCCTACCGGATAATCCCCGATTCCTCGGCGTCTTCCGCTGGAACATCCTTCGAAAGATAGCCTAATGCAACTGCAGCGAGAGTCAATGTTCGACCGAGGCAAACGTTCCCTAACCCGCATTTCTCGCACTCAGGCATCCGATGTGGCGCAGGCACTCCTGACTAATGTCACTTACCTTTTCCGAGGCGGCGATCGCGTGGGAAGCGGTGGGGCGGACACCTGGTCCGCGGCCGGCGCCCCAGTCGGCCTGCGGGCACTCTGCAAGATGCGGATATCGTTGTTCCGGCAGCGGGACGGGGGCGTCCCGCGCGGACCAGGGGGTCCGCCCCACCACTTCCGCAGTTGTCGCAATCGGGGGAAAACTAAGTGGTATTAGCACTGCTGCCTGCCATGTCGAGACTCCTCTCGACACTTGTTCCCAGTTGTCATGCTGCGTCGAAACCGAAGGTCGGCAGGAGTGCCTGCGCCACGTCATCGCGCGAGAAATACGGGCCAACGGCCGCGGAGCGGTCGCCTGACAAGCGGCAGCATGGTCGGCACCAGCTTCTGCGTGTTCTCCTGTTGCTGACGCTGGCGGCACCCGGACTCAGCCAGTCCGAAGACGAACCCTATTTCTCCCTCAGTTCCATGCGCACTTTCGGCGCTGGCGCCAAACCCTCCGTGGCGCTTACCGCCTGGAACGTGGATACCCTGGAGTTCCGCGTCTACCGCGTCGACGACCCCGTCCAGTTCTTCCAGCAACTGGAAAGCGCCCACGAATTCGGCGGGCGCGCGCCGCGTCCACCGCACCAGCGCACGTTGCTAGAGCGCATACACGTCTGGAAGCACGGCCTGCGCACCGGCATCCGCCGCGGGCTGCGCGGCCAGTTCACCGAATCCCCCAGCGCCCGCTGGGAGAATGCTTTTGCGGGCGGCAACAAGCCTGCCGCACCCGCCGCCGCTGGAACTCACTACGCCGAAGCTCCGCTGCTGAATTCGCAGCAACTCGTGCTCACCTTTGAGCACCGGCCGAAGAGCCACAACCGCTGGGAGAGCCAGAACGTGGACGTCGCCGTTATGGACCGCGGCGTGTACCTGGTGGAAGCTGTGCACGGCGAACTGCGCGCTTACACCATCCTCATGGTCAGCGACCTGGTGATGGTGACCAAGACCGGCAACGGCCGCATCGTCAACTTCCTGGCCGACCGCAACACCGGCGAACCGGTGCCCGGCGCCCAACTGGTGCTGCTCACCCGCGACGCGCGCCAGGGCGCCGCCGAAAGCGACGTCAACGGTCTGGCGGAGCTTAAGTTCATCGACGGCAAACACGACGACCTGCGCCTGGTGGCGCGCAGCGGCCCCAACTTCGCCGTCAACACCCTGGCCAGCTACGCCTTCGAGACCAGCCGCGAACACTGGATGGGCTACATCTACACCGATCGCCCCGTTTACCGCCCCGGTCACCTCGTACACTTCAAGGGCATCCTGCGCCAGCTCGGCGCCGCCGGGTATACGGTGCCCGTTGGCAAGGCGCTCTCGGTGGAAATTCTCGACGCCGAGCAGAAGGAAGTATATCGCAAGACGCTCACCGCCACTGCCACCGGCACGATTCGCGACGATTTCCAACTGCCCCCTAGCGCCGCGCTCGGCAACTATTCGATCGAGGTGCAAGCCGGCGGGGAGAGCTTCATGAACGGCAGCTTCGAGGTGGAAGAGTACAAGAAGCCGGAGTACGAAGTCCGCGTCACTCCCACCAAAGCGCGCATCCTGCAAGGCGAGAATGTCCAGGCCGCGATCGATGCGCGCTACTACTTCGGCGAGCCCGTCAACGGGGCCAAGGTGAAGTACGCCGTCTATCGCAGCCGCTACTGGTTCCCGATGTGGCACGATCCCGATGACGACTCGCCGGCCGACACCGGCGACGCCCAGGGCAACGACTACGGCGATGAGCAGATCCTCGATACCGAAGGCCAGCTGGATGCCGAAGGCCGGCTTACCATAGACTTCCCTACTACGGTTTCCGAGCATGCGACGGATTACCGCTATCGCATTGAAGCCCGCGTCACCGACGCCGGTAAACGCGAGATCGCGGGGCGCGGGAGCGTGATTGCCACCTACGGCAGCTTCGTGGTGAACGCGCGCCCCGACCGTTACTTCTACCAGCCCGCTGGCGCCGCCGCCATCACCGTGCAGGCGCGCGACTATGAATCCAAACCGGTGCGCACGCGCGTCCACGTCGAGCTATTTCGCTGGAGTTGGCGGCAGCACTCCGCCGTGGCCGCAGCCCTGCGCTCCGCCGACGTGGACACTGGCGCCGATGGCAGCGGCATCGCGCAAATCGCCATCCCCGCGCAGGGCGGAAGCTACCGCCTGCGCGTCAGCGCGCGCACTCCCGAGGGCCGCGAGGTGGAGGACTTCACCTATCTTTGGGTGGCGGGCGCGGGCGAAACCGATTTCGGCGACGGCAATCGCAAGAGCGTGCAACTGATCCCCGACAAGAAGACGTATCGTTCCGGCGACACCGCCAGGGTGCTCATCGTCACCGGAAAACCAAACACCTCCGTGCTGGTGTCTATTGAAGGGCGCGACCTGCGCAGCCACCGCGTGATCCGCTCGGCCGATGCCACCGCCATTCTCGAAGTGCCGGTCACCGTCCAGGACGAACCCGGCATCTGGGTGGCCGCCCAATATCTGCGCAAAGGCGTGATGTACCAGGGAGCGAAATACCTCAAGGTGCCGCCCGTCAGCCACCAGCTCAACGTCCACATTGCCACCGATAAGCCCCAGTACCGTCCTGGCGATTCCGCGCAGTACACCGTGCAGGTCACCGGCGCCGATGGCCGGCCCGCGCCCGGCGCCGAACTCTCTCTCGGCGTCGTCGACGAAGCCATCTACGCCATACGCCCCGACATGACGCCGGACCCGCTGGCCTTCTTTTTTCGCCACGGCTGGAACATGGTGCACACCGAGGATTCGCTCAACTTCTATTTCAACGGCGAAGCCGGCAAGCGCCGCATGCGCCTGGCCGCATTGCGCGATCCCTCGCGTCTCGCGCAGCTCAAGCCCGCCGCGCTGGTGCAGCCCAAAATCCGCAAGGCATTTCCCGATACCGCATTCTGGGCCGCCGACCTGGTGACCGACGCTGCCGGCAAGGCGCAGGCCAAGGTGGAGTTCCCCGATTCGCTCACCACATGGCGGGCCACCGCGCGCGCCGTCGCCGCTGATACTGAGCTGGGCACCCGCGTGGGCGGCGCCACCGCCAAAACCATCGTGCGCAAGAACCTGATCCTGCGCCTCGCCGTGCCGCGCTTCTTCGTGCAGGGCGATGAGATCATGATTTCCGCCCTGGTCCATAACTACCTGGCCATCGAAAAGACGGTGCGCGTCTCGCTCGATTTCAAGGGCCTGGACCCGCTGGATGGCGCCACGCGCGATGTCCGCGTTCTGCCGCGCGCCGAGGTCCGCCTGGACTGGCGCGTGCGCGCCCGGCAGGTGCGGCATGCCGTGGTCACCGGCAAGGCGCTCACCGACGAAGAGAGCGACGCGATGGAGGTGGAACTTCCCGTCAATATCCCCGGCGTGAAGTTGAGCCACGCGCGCGGCGGATCGCTGGCCGCAGGCGGTAGCGCCGCCTTCGACCTCACCTTCCCGGCGAATGTGCAGCCCGGCTCGCGCCTGCTCGGCATCCGCGTCTCCCCTTCCATCGCCGGCTCGCTGTTCGGCGCGCTTGAGTATCTCACCACCTTCCCTTACGGCTGCGTGGAACAGACCATGTCGAGCTTCCTGCCCAATATCGTGGTCACCCGGGCCGTCAATGAACTCGGCCTCAAGGTCAGCCTGGATACCGACGACGTGCAGCGGAAAATTCGTGCCGGTATCGACCGCCTGAACAACTTCCAGCACCCCGACGGCGGTTGGGGCTGGTGGGAGACCGACGAAAGCCACCCGTTCATGACCGCCTACGTTGTGGCCGGCCTGGCGCAGGCCAAAGCCGCCGGCGTGCAGGTGGAGGCCGAGCGTATCGAGAACGGCGCCAAGTGGATTGGCAAGGCCTTCGCCGCCGATTCCAAGCTTGCCTTCGACCTGCGCGCCTACATGCAGTACGCGCTGGTGCTAGCGGGCAAGCCCGATGCCAGCGCACTGGGCCAGGTGTTCGAGCAGCGCGCCAAACTCTCCCCTTACGGGCTTGCCATCTTTGGCCTGGCGCTGGAATTAGTGAAGGACGCTCGCGCCGCGGAGATCGCCACGGCGCTAGAGCAACTGGTCCAGCAGGATGCCGAACAGGCATGGTGGACTGCCTCGCGCGACCAGATGCTCGATTTCTCCGGGGACGCCACGCCCGAGGCCACCGCCTACGGGGTCAAGTTCCTCTCTCACCTGCGCCCCGGCTCCGCGCTGCTGCCCAAAGCGGCACTGTGGCTGATGAACCATCGCAATGAAGGCTACTGGTGGAGCAGCACCAAGCAGACCGCTATGGTGATCTACGGGCTCACCGATTACCTGAAAGCGACCGGCGAACTTAATCCCAACCTGACTGCTACGGTGCTGGTCAACGATATGCCGGTACTTAACAGGAAGCTTGACCAGGCCGCCGCGCTCGGGGTGCCCGAACTTACACTGGATGAGAGCGGGCTGAAGCCGGGCGTCAACCATATACGCGTCGTCACCACGGGGCAGGGAAGGCTCTATTACTCTACGCGCCTGGAATATTACTCTGCCGAGGATAAGTTCCAGAAAACCGGCAATACTTCGCTCAACATCCTACGGGAGTACTTCAAGCTGGCGCCGGTCAAGGATGGCGACAAGATAGTCTACGATCTGGCGCCGCTCACCGGCCCGGCGGCATCCGGCGACACTATCGCCGTGCGCCTCACGGTGACCGGCTCCGAATGGAAATACCTGATGGTGGAAGACCCCATTCCATCCGGCGCCGAGTTCCTGGAACGCGACGGAGGGTACGAGCTGAGGTCGCGCCCGCTCTGGTGGCAGTACGCTTTCACCCGCCGCGAATTACACGACGATCGCATGGCCATTTTCCAGACTTACTTCCCGCAAGGCCAGCAGCAGTATTTCTATCTGCTCAAGGTGGTCAACCCTGGCGTTTTCCAGGTAAGTCCGGCGCGTGTGCAGCCGATGTATAACTCCGGCATCATGGCTACCACCGAATCGCGCCGCCTGGAGGTCAAATGAGCGCCGTCCGTAAGCTCTTCGTCTTCCATCTGGTTGCCGATGCGACGCTGCTCTGGTTGGGGTACCAGTGGCTCGGTGTGGCCGAATCCACCCGTGCGCTTCTGATCTTCAGCACGCTCGGGGCACTCGGGATACTTGCGCTGGCCTGCTGGTTTCATGGCGCGACGCTGGTCTACTTTCGCAAGGGCCGCGGCGAGCCGGAAATAACCATCAAGGACGCGTTCCGCACCGCGCTGCGCCACCTTCCCGCACTCGTGTTGGCAGCGGTCGTCGTACTCGCGCTGTACGGGCTGCTCGCCTGGGCTGCCGCTGCCAGCGGACAGCCGGCCTTCCGCCTGGCCTCCTGGTTGACGCTGAAACTGCGTACGGCGGTGAGGCCCGCCATTGTGGCGCGCATCTTCCTGGGAGGTTTCTGGATCATCCGATGGGTGGTGCTCCCGGTGGGCTTACTGCCGATGGCGTCTGGCATCGCGGAGCGCGGATGGCGCGGCGCCGGCGAGTTCACCTGGCGCACCGGATGGCGCAACTGGCTGGAAGTCCCGCTGCTGCTGGTGGCGGGGTTGCTACTGCCGTTCGTCGTGCTAAGTTGGGTCCCTGCGGTAAGTGGCTTCACGATGGAAGTAATCAGCTTCTCACTGCGCGTGCTGGTGGCGTACGTACTCTTCGTGGGCGCGCTCTGGACGCTGGA
>JANYJN010000156.1 GCA_025358475.1 Candidatus Solibacter sp. | reverse complement strand
GTCATCCACATCGTGGGCGGCGGCTCGCGCAACGCGCTGCTCAACCAGTTCGTGGCCGATTGCACCGGCCGCCGCGTGGTGGCGGGGCCAAGCGAGGCCACCGCCATCGGCAATATCCTGGTGCAGGCCATGGGCGCGGGCACGCTCGCCGATCTCGCCGCGGCACGCGCCGTGGTGCGCAATTCCTTCGAGCTGACCACTATCGACCCGCACCCCAGCCCCGAGTGGGAACGCGCCTACCAGCGATATTTCTAGAGGGAGGCCGTCAAGCGTATCCGTCCATTACCCTGGTAATATAAGGTATGGCAATCCCGCACTCCAAGCTTACCGCGCAGGGACAGATTTCCGTCCCCGTGGACGTTCGCCGCAAGCTCGGCATCGGCCCGGGCTCCGTCCTGGAATGGGAGGAAGATGGCGGCAGGATGGTTGTCCGCCGTGCCGGCCGCTTCAGTTCCGAGGATATCCATCGCGCGTTGTTCGGCGACTCTCCGCCGGAAAAGCGCAGTCTCGATGAACTGAAGGAAGGCATCCGGCGCTACGCCGGAAAGCGTCATGCGCGCGATTGACACCAATGTCCTGGTTCGTCTGATCACGCGGGACGATTCCCGCCAAGCCGCCGTCGCGGAGAGCTTTGTCGAGAAGGGGGCGTGGGTTTCGGCGCTCGTGCTGGCCGAGGCGTCGTGGGTGCTTTCCAGTGTCTACGAATTGAGTGCCAAAGACTTGGCCAGGACGATTGAAATGCTTCTCAACCACCGCGATTTGGTGGTACAGGACGCGGAGGCCGTGGCAGGGGCACTGGAACTGTTCCGGGCAAAACCAACTCTGGGGTTTTCCGATTGCCTGATTCTTCAGCTTGCCCGGAAGAGCGGCCATCTCCCGCTTGGCACCTTCGACCGCGGCTTGTCGAAGGTTGAGGGGACTCAGAAGCTCTAGCCTGCCCGCGCGCCTACCGCGTGCAGCAGATCTGGCTGGACACCAGGTCCGCCGGCGTCATCGCCTGCGCCGTGTGGAAGTAGTTCTTCTCGCCCAGCCGCCGGTAAACATCGCCCGCGATCCCCGCCGCCAGCGGCCCGATCGCCGGACGTCCGCCCGTCAGCAGCACTACCACCACCAGCTTCCGGTCGCCCACGTCGTTGAAACTCCCGAACCATCCCAGGTGCGTGTGATTTTCGCTGCACGTTCCCGTCTTGCCCGCGATCGGTCCGTCCTCGCGCGCACGGTGCGCCGTGCCGAACTCCACCGCGCCGCGCATCCCCGGTTTAACCATCGGGATCACCGTCGCGATATCCAACCGCCGCTTCACGCGCGGCACAAATCCCAGCACTTCCGCCTGGCTGCGCGGATATTGCAGATAGTTCAGCGTGCCGCCATTGGCAATGGCACTCATCAGCGCCGCCAGTTGCAGCGGGGTTTGTTGGATCTCCTCGCCAAAGCTGGTCAGCATCCCCACCCCGCCGTTCTTCGGCGCCGCCATCGGATAGTGACCCGGTTGCTCGCCCGCGATGTTCAGCCCCGCCTTTTCGCCGTACCCGAACAGCCGCGCGTAGTACGCCACCCTCTCAAACCCAAGTTTCTGGCCCAGCGTCGCGAAGTAGTAATTGTTGGAGTGCGCCAGCGCATAGGTCAGGTCCATCCGCATGCCACCCAGCCGGTACTTGGTGGATGGCTGGATCACCTTTTCGCTCAGCCCCGCCAGCGCCACCGAAACTTTCACCGTGGAGCATGGCTGAAATCCCGAACCGAGCGCCACCTTCTGATTCACCATGGTAAGCACCCGCCCGCTGCTGGCGTCCACCACTACCACCGACCCGTTGTACTGTCCCAGCGAGTCCACTGCCGCCCGCCGGATATCCAAATCTTCGCCGTCGATGTTGTCGCCTTCCGTCGAATCGGCATACGTCGGACTGGTCCACGGCCCGCCCGCGATGATCGTCGGCGCCGGCGCCAACAGCCGTGGTCCCGCCACTCCCGCTTTCTGCGTCTGGACCGCCATCGCACGCAGTGGACCCATTCGCACGGGAGCCCGCGACGCAATGGACATGGCCGGCCGCATCAGCCTTCTCACCGGCGCCTTCACCGGTCGTCTGGCTGCTGCCGCGTGGTGCGCAGCGATCACCCGCCGCTGCCTGTGCCTGGCCGGGCCTGTGGCTGCAAAACCAGTTGCAGCAATAAGATGCAGGGATAATGTGAAAGCGATAGCTCGCCATGCAGTGGCTAAAAATGACCTGATCATAGGAATGCACCCATTCACCTTATCGGTGAAAATCGGGCAGGGATTGTTGGCCAGAGCAAATACTGCAATATTCGACCGGAGCAGCCGAATACTCAATTCTGTACACTGGGACCTGGGTTCGTCAAGCGAATTCTTCTCTATTGTACCCTTAAGGACATTCTTTGTTCGAAATTCTAATACTAAGCAAAGAGATCATATCCTGCGGACGCTGCCCCCGCCTGCGCCAACATTCGGCCCAAGTCGCGCAAATCAAGCGCCGCGCCTACCGTGACCAGACATATTGGGGACTCCCCGTCCCGTCCTTCGGCGACCCCGCTGCCCGCGTCCTCGTCCTGGGACTTGCCCCCGGCGCGCATGGCTCCAACCGTACTGGACGCATGTTTACCGGCGACCGTTCCGGCGACATCCTCTACAAGGTACTCCACCAGACCGGTTTCGCCTCCCACCCCGCCAGCCTTTCGCGTGACGACGGGCTGACCCTCCGCGACCTCTACATCACCGCCGCCGCCCACTGCGCCCCGCCCGGCAATAAGCCCACCCCCGAGGAACTGCGCAACTGCCGCCCCTGGTTAGAGCGCGAACTGGAATTGCTCCCCAACTTGCGGGTGGTCGTCGCGCTCGGCAAGATCGCCTTTGACGTCTACCTGGACATCCTGAAATTCCGCGGCGTGATTCCCAGCCGCGCTCCTTTCGTCTTCGGCCACGACCGCGAGTACCGTCCCGCTGCCGGCCAGCCCGTTCTAATCAGTTCCTACCACCCCAGCCAGCAAAATACGGCCACCGGCAGGCTCACCGAAAAGATGCTTGCCGACGTCTTCCACCGGGCCCGTAAGTCTTTGCTCAACCATTGATATCCTCCTTTATCTCAATCCGTTTTTTTAACCCATCCAGCGGCCCCTTCTGATGTTCCGGAGCGCCCGCCTGCGCCGCCACTACTTCCTTCAGCGCCGCGTCGAAATCTCCGTCGGCCACCGCCACACGCGCCTTCGACAGATGCCCCAGCCAATGCTCCGGGAACCGCCTGGCGACGTCCCGGTAGACGGCGATCGCCTCCGCCTTCTTTTTCTCCCGCTGTAGCTGTCTTCCATAGATGTACACCTGCGGCGCGCTGCCGATTTCCATCGCCCGGTCGCGCGCCGCCGCCGATTCGGGAGTGCGCTCCAGTTCGCCCAGAATCCGCGCCTTCGTCATCAGATTCTCGAACCGCTCCTCGGTCAGGATGGAGCGCGCGCTCCACTTCAGCGCTTCTTCCAGATTCGTCTTGTTATCGGCGCACCATGTAGCCGCGTCGTCCCAGCCGGACCAAATGTATTGCGCCGAGTTGCGCAGTTGATTGCGGATGTTGGCCAGCGTCGCCTCCGGGTCTACCTTCACCGTCAACGGCAACGCCAGCTTCTCCCAGTGCATGGTGATCACGGTGGAATCCGGC